>JACPIQ010000001.1 GCA_016188005.1 Candidatus Rokuibacteriota bacterium
CGTCACGCGATGCGCCCGGTCGGAACGGGCCACGAGATGGAGGTCTCCTGCTCCGGCCACACGCAGAAGCCACGGTTCCGGGGAGCGCGCCCCCTCCCCCGCCCCGGGCCTGTTGACGAACATCCGGACCGCGACACGCGGGCCTGGGCCGCTCCTCGCCGGGCTCCGGCGCCTGAGGCATAATGGGTCTCGTCATGCCCCGGTGGGTCGTCCATCCCGACGAAGCCCCCTCGAAGCAGGCGCAGGCCCTCGCCGAGCAGGTGGAGAAGGACGGCGGCCGGGCGCTGGCCCTCTATCGCGACCCGGTGGGCGAGCACTGGCAGATCTTCTGCCTGCTGCCCATGGCGAAGGTGGAGGCCACCCCCTACCAGCGCGACCTCTCCCCCACCCACGTCAAGCGGCTTCAGGCGGTCGTCAGGAAGCTCGACCGCTTCGTGGACCCCATCGTCGCCATGTCCCCGAGGCCCGGCGTGTACTGGACACCCAACGGCAACCACCGCCGGGCCGCGCTCGAGAAGCTCAAGGCGAAGATGATCCCCGCCATCCTCGTGCCCGAGGCCGAGGTGGCCTTCCAGATCCTCGCGCTGAACACCGAGAAGGCGCATAACCTCAAGGAGAAGTCGCTGGAGGTGGTCCGGATGTACCGGGGGCTCGTGGGCGCAGAGCCCAGGAGCGGGGAGGAGGAGTACGCCTTCCAGTTCGAGGCGGCTCACTTCATCACGCTGGGGCTGCTCTACGAGCAGAACAAGCGCTTCTCGGGCGGCGCCTTCGCCCCGATCCTCCGGCGCGTGGACAGGTTCCTCAAGGGGACGTTCCCGAAGACGCTGGCGGAGCGGGAAGAGCGCGCCGCGCGCGTCGCGGAGGCGGACGAGGCTCTCGCCGGGGTCGTGGCCCGGCTCAAGAAGCGCGGCATCAGCCACCCCTACGTGAAGAACTTCGTGCTCGCGCGCACCACCCCGCTCACCCGCCAGCGCAAGATGCTGCCGAGCTTCGACCAGACCTTCAAGAAGCTCAACGAGAACCTGGAGTCGTTCGACGTGAGCCGCGTCCGCTACGAAGACATCCAGCGTGCAGGCCTGATGGCTGCGCCCGCCCCATCCTGAGAACCGCCCGCCGTGGCTCGACCCGAGCGGCTCAGCCAGAGCGAGATCGCCCGGCGGCTCGCGACCCTCCCCGGGTGGACCGCCCTCGACCAAGGGCTCCACCGTGTCTTCACCTTCCGGGACTTCGTCGACGCCTTCGCCTTCATGACGGCGGCGGCCCACGAGGCCGAGGCCCTGGGTCATCACCCCGACTGGTCCAACGCCTACAACCGGGTGACGGTGGACCTCATCACCCACGAGGCCGGGGGGATCACGGCGAGCGACTTCGCGCTGGCGGCCCGGCTGGACGCCCTCGCCGCCGAGCCTGCGGCGCGCGCGGACCGCCTCGCACGGGCGTCCGTGTCCTTCGCCGGCCGCGTGGCGGTGGTGACGGGGGGCGCGGGGGCGCTCGGACAGTCGATCTGCAGGCGGCTCCTCGAGGCCGGAGCCACCGTCTGCGTCCCGCACCGCGGAGCCGAGGGGCTCGAAGCGCTGCGCCGCCGCCTCGGGGAGGCGGAGCGCGCCCGGCTGCACGCGGCCCCGGCCGACCTGAGCGACGAGACGCCGCTCGCAGCCTTCGTCGCCGGCGTCCTCGAGCGTCACCACCGAGTGGACATCCTCGTCAATGCGGTGGGAGGCTTCGCCGGGGGCGACCTCGCCTCGACCCCCCTCCCCGAGTGGGAGCACATGCTGCGGCTCAACCTCATCTCGGCGGTGGTGGGGTGCCGCGCGGTGCTCCCGCCCATGCTCGCGGCGGGCCACGGGCGGATCGTCAACATCGCCTCGCGCGCGGTCGTGCCGCCCGCGGGGGGCTTCATCGCCTACACGGTGGCCAAGGCCGCCGTCATCACGCTCACCCAGGCCCTGGCCGAGGAGGGAAAGGGACGCGGCATCGCGGTGAACGCGGTGCTCCCAGGCACCATGGACACCCCCGCCAACCGAGCTGCGATGCCGCGCGCGGATCGCTCGGCGTGGGTCTCGACTGACGCCGTCGCAGGGGTGGTGGCATACCTCGCCTCCGATGAGGCGGGGGCCATCTCCGGCGCCTGCATCCCCGTCTGAACGAGTCCCGCGCGAAGCCCCCTGTATAATGCGCGGCATGGCCCGGAGCTGGGGCATGGCCCTCGGGGGGATCGCGCTCATGGCGCTGGCCGCCGGCTGCGGCACGCTGACGCCCCGGGCGACGGTGATTCCCCGACCGGCCGGCAGCGAGGACGACCTCCCCTCCCCGACCCGCGAGGTCCTGCCCAACGGGCTCCGCCTCATCATCCAGGACCACCGCGCCGCCGACATCGTGGCCGTGTACCTCTGGGTCGGGGTCGGGGTCCGCTACGAGCGGCCCGACGAGCTGGGCTACTCCCACTTCCAGGAGCACATGCTCTTCAAGGGCACGGACAGGTGGGGTCCCGGGCACATCGACCGCGCGGTGGAGGGGGTCGGCGGCCGCTCCAACGCGGTCACCTCGTTCGACTACACGACCTTCTACATCGTCGTCCCCTCCGAGGCCATGGACACGGCCATCGAGCTGCTGGCCGACATGGCCTTCCGCTCCACCTTCGATCCCGAGGAGATCGCGCGCGAGCGCGAGGTGATCTTCGAGGAGGCCCGCATCGAGGCCGACAATCCCAGGACCGCCATTGTGCGCCAGCTCTACGGCCTCGTCTTCGACGGCCATCCCTACGGCCGCCCGGTGCTCGGAGCCCGCGAGACGATGACCGCCGCCACCCGCGAGCGCCTGAAGGAGTACAACCGCCGCTACTACACGCCGGAGAACATGTCGGTGGTGGTGGCGGGCCCCGTGGATCCCCGAGCGGTGCGCGCCTCGGTGGCACGGACCTTCGGCCGGGCGCCCGCCTCGGGCTACCGTCCGGCGCCCCTGCCGCCGCCGCGCCCCCTCGCGGGCGGCGTGCGGCGCCAGGTCGAGCGCCCGGAGCAGCAGGCCCACCTGGCGCTCGGGTGGACGGCGCCGCGGGCGGACGACACGGACGGCTTCGCGGTGGACCTGCTCGCCTCGATCCTGGCGGGCGCGGAGAGCTCGCGGCTCGCCCGCCGGCTCCGTGACGAGGAGCGGCTCGTCTCGAGCATCAGCATGAGCTACGCCGCGCTCATGGGTGGGGGCATCGTGAGCCTCAGGGCGGAGCTGGAGGCGAAGGACCTCTCGCGGGTCGAGGAGATCGTCCTGGAGGAGATCGGGAAGATGCAGGAGAGCGGGCCCACGGAGGAGGAGCGCGTGCGGGCGCTGACCCGAGCCGAGTCCGAGCACGCCTTCACGATCGAGACCTCCGAGGGGCTGGCCAATGCCTACGGGATCGCCGAGACCACCTGGGCCCTCGAGGAGGAGCTCCGCTACGTGGAGCGGCTCCGGCAGGTCACCCGGGAGCAGATCCGGGACGCGGCCCGCCGGTTCCTGTCCCGCACTGACTACGCGCGGCTGGCCTTCGTGCCGAGAAAGGCCCAGTGAGCGCGGCCCGTCCGCCCCTCCGCCCCCCCGGGCTCCGGGTCGCCACGATCCTGCTCGCCCTGCTGGCGCTCCTGGGGCCCGTGCCGGCGGCAGCGCAGGGGCAGGGGCCGGCCGTCGCGCGCGTGAGGCTCGCCAACGGGCTGACGGTGCTCGCGCGCGAGAACCCCACGGCGCCCGTGGTGGCCATCTCGCTCGGGGTGCGCATGGGCACGCGCTGGGAGACGCGGGAGAATGCCGGGATCTCCAACCTCCTCCAGCTCATGGTGGTGCGGGGTACGGCCAGGCTGGACGGCGGCCAGATCGTGGAGGCCGCCGACCGCATGGGCGGGAGCATCGACGCCTACGGGGACGTGGACTTCTCGGAGATCGCGGCCACGGCGCTGTCCCGCCACTGGGTCGAGATGCTCGAGCTGGTGGCCGACATCGCGCTCCGCCCGACGCTGCACGAGGGCACGACCCGGGCCGTGCGCGACTTCCTCCTGCGGCAGATCCGGAACCGCGGCGACAAGCCCTACGACGCGGGGCTGGACGCGCTGTCGGCGCGCCTCTTCGGCGACCACGGCTATGCCTGGAATCCGCTTGGCCTCAGGGAGAGCGTGGAGCGGCTGGACCAGGTGACGCTCCGGGCGCATTACCGCCTCCACTACGTGCCGGGGCAGATGGTGCTGGCCGTCAGCGGCCGCGTGAAGGCGCCAGAGGTCGCGGCGCACGCGGAGCGGCTCTTCGGCGGCGCGCAGGCGGCCCCGGCGCCCCCGCTCTCCCCGGCGGCCCTGCCGGTCCCGTCCGGCGCCAGGGAAGTCCTCGAGGTGGCGGGGGCGCAGGCGCAGATCCTGGCAGGTGGGCTCGCACCGGCGCTCACGGACCCCGACCATGCGGCCGTGAAGGTGCTCAGCACGGTGCTCGGCGGGGGGATGGCCGGGCGGTTCTTCTCGGAGCTACGCGACAAGCAGGGGCTGGCCTACACGACCGGGATCCTCTACCCCACGCGCGCGGACCGGAGCTACATCCTCGCGCAGATCGGGACGGCGCCGGAGAACCTGGAGAGGTCGGAGGCCGCGCTGCTGCGCGAGCTGCGGCGGATCCAGCAGGAGCCGGTGTCGGAGGAGGAGCTGCGCGTCGCCAAGGCGTACCTCCTGGGCAACCTGGCGATGGATCGCCGCACCAACGCGCGCCAGGCCTGGTACCTGGCCGCCTTCGAGACGGCAGGCGTGGGCCACGAGTTCCTCGACGGCTACGTGACGGCGGTGCGGCGGGTGACGCCGGTGGACGTTCAGCGCGTGGCCCGACGCTACCTGTCGACGCTGCGCACGGTGGTCGTTCGGCCCCCCGCCCGCTGACCCGCCCCGGCCTCCAGCAGGATGCGGAGAAATTCCGCAGGCCGCTCAAGAAGGTCCAGATGCAAGGCGGCACCCGACGGCCGCACGCGAGGCGTACTCTCTGTACGTTGAGCGTGCGGCCGAGGGCGCCAACGCCGCAGATGGGCCTTGTTCAGCGGCCTGCTAGAGGCGCGCCATGGCGGGCGCGGTCACGACCACCTCGTTCTGCACCCCCCTCGCGCCCGGGATCCCGGCCAGGGCCTCCTCGACCGTCTTCCGCTGCTGCTCCCGGTCCACACCTCCGCTCACGGTCAGCCAGCCGTCCCGGCACGTGATACCGAGGGCGAGACGCCGCGTCTCGGGATTCGTCATGAGCGTGGCGCGGGCGCGCGCGGCCAGACTCAGGTCGCCGACCTCGGCGAGCGACTCGGCCGTCGGACGGAACCGCTCGCTGACCAGCAGCTCCCGGACGAGGTGGCAGGCCTCCTCCCCGTCCACACGCTCGGTGTTGAGCGTCATGTCGTAGAGCAGCGGGTCCTCCCAGTCCACGTGGAAGAGGAACTTGAGGCGGGCCGCGCGCTCCCGGTCGCTCTGCCGCACGAGGTGCTCGGCGGCCTCTGCCGTCAGCCCCTGCCGCACCTCGATGCGGCGGGCCCGGAGCAGCTCGGGCGCGATGACCCGGACCTTCAGCGCGTGCCGGACCCGGCGCAGCACCAGGGACGAGCCGCGGCCCGAGATGACCAGGTTGTCGCGCGCCGCCATCTCCAGGATGATGGTCTCGACGAAGGTCTGGTACCGGTGATGCGTGTCGCTGAAGCGCTCCCAGAGGCTCGGCTTCTCCTCCGTGAAGTGCTCGAGGGTCATCACGCCCTCGCCGAACCGGCTGGCGGCCTCGAGGATGATCTCCCTGTCCGCGCATTGCCAGGACAGGGTCTGGGCGAGCTGACGACCGATCTCCTCGCCCAGGCTGCCGAGGGTCTGGGATATGGCCACGATGCTCATCGGGCACCTCCCGCCGGCCTCACCGCCGGCCCCCACTGCCCCCTGCACATGTCGGTTGACGGGATCCGCTGCCGGCATCGTCCCCCCCTGCCGGGGGAGACGCAAGGGCATCCTACCGCCGCGCGTCAGCCGGGCTGGAGCACCTCTCTGAAGGAACGCAGGACCCGGTCCGGGCGCACCGGGCTGCCGGCGGGGAGCCCGCGGCCGGTCCCGTCCACCCACGCCGCGCGGAGACCCAGACGCTGCGGGCCCGCCACGTCCCACTCGAGGTTGTCGCCGACCATCCAGCTGTCCCTGGCGGGCGCGCCCAGGGCGGCGAGGGCGTGGCGGTACACGGCCTCGTCCGGCTTGCCCGCGCCGAACTCTCCCTCGATGACGATGACACGGAAGAAGCGCGCCAGGTCGAAGCGCTCGATCTTCTCGCGCTGCTGCGAGGAATCACCGTTGGTGACCAGGGCGAGCGGTACCCCACGCTGCCGGAGCTGGGCCAGGGCCTCCAGCGCGCCCGGCAGGAGGCAGAGTGCCGCCCGTCGGCGAGCCGCGAAGTCCTCCGCGATCGCGGCGGCGAGCGGATGGGCGGGCAGCCCGAGGCTCTCCAGGGCGTGCGCGGCGATCTTCCGCCAGGCCCCCGGCATGTCCACCCGCTCCCGCCGGTGGCGCTCGGGGTCCCCCCAGAACCAGCGTCGCGTCGCCACCACGGCGGCCACCAGGGGCCCAGGGTCGATGCCCGCGGGTCCGGCGGCGCCGGTGCAGGCCTCCTCCCACGAGGCGGCGGCGCCCCCCGAGTAGTCGAGGATCGTGTCGTCGAGATCCGCCAGGAGCGCCCTCATGGCAGGGCCGGCTCGACGGCCGCGAAGGGCGGCAGCTCCGGACGGCACACCGCCCGGAAGTTGCACCAGCGGCAGAGCCGGAGATCCTCGGCCTTCTCGAAGTCCTCAGGCTCGGCCAGGTTGAGCGCAGGGTCCTTCAGATACGCCCTCATGGCCCGCACCGACAGCCGGATGTGCTCCCGCACGCGCTCGAGGATCGCCTCGTCGCAGGGGTGGGGCGTCACGCGCCCCTCACGCAGGTTGACCTCCAGGAGGTCCACGCGCTCGGGCGTCACCCCCAGGACCTCCAGCGCGTACAGCGCATAGCCGCCGAGCTGGAGCGCCACGTTGTTGCCGTTGCCACCCGTCTTCCAGTCCACGAGCTGGAGCCGCCCCGCCTCGTTCCAGTAGCCGAAGTCGGGCGCGGCGTAGACCAGCGTGCCCTCGAAGGGGAAGGAGCCGATGTCCTCGATGAGGATCCAGCGGTCGGTGGGGGCGCGCTTGATCTCGCCGAGGAGCGGCAGCCGGTGGAAATTGCGAAGGCACCGGACCACGTTGTCGCGGAGGGCTCTCCACTCGGCATCCTTGATCGGCACCGCGTACTCGTGCTCGAAGAGCCCTGTCCGCTTGGGGGTCTGCCGGTACACCCCGTCGCGCGAGCCCTTCCACTCCTCGCGCATCTGGCGCACCGTGTCCTCGATGAGCGAGGCCTCGGAGAGCGCGTAGCCGTCGCGGAGGGCCAAGAGCGCGCGCTCCACGGCCTCGTGGACGAGTCGCCCCGCCCACATCTGCCGCGTCCCGAGCTGCTTGAGGACGTAGAGAACGCGCGTCGCCGGGTCCCCGGTCTGGTCCCATCCGCCCCAGGCGCCGTAGTAGTGGAAGTAGTAGCGGCGACGGCACTCCTGGAAGATATTGTCCCGGGTGCGGGACCACGACAGCTCGTTGACGAGGTCGGCCACGGGCCCAGCATAGCAGGAGCGGGCCCCCGCGGGGGCGGCTCCGCCTCCTGACGCGGCGCGCTGTGCCCGGGCGGTTCCGGACCCTTGCGACGGGAGCCGCCCGCGTGCTAGTCTCGCGGGACTTTCGGTCCGGACAGCTCACTGCTCCGTCGGCACCTAGGGGGGAGGCGCGATGCCATTCGTGAACATCCGGATCTACGCGGGGCACGGCAAGGAGCGGAAGGATGAGATCGCGCGGCGGGTGACCGACGCCATCTCGGAGGTGGCCCAGGTGCCGCGCGAGGCCATCTGGGTGATCATCGAGGAGATCGACCCGCCGGACTGGTACGTCGCCGGGAGGCCCGGGGACCGGATGAGAAAGTGAGCCTGGAGGCCCGCGACCCCCGGCTCGCCGCCGTCGTTGGGTCGGAGGTCGCCTTCGACCGCATCGCGACCGGCTGCCTCTTCACCGAGGGCCCTCTCTGGCATCCGCGGGATCACTACCTCCTCTGGAGCGATATGCCGGGCGACCACCTGCGGCGCTGGTCGGCGCAGGACGGCGTGACCACGTTCCGCAAGCCGTGCAACATGTCCAACGGCCTGACGTGGGACCGCCAGGGGCGGCTCCTGGCCTGCGAGCACGCCTCGAGCCAGGTGTCCTGCACGGGGGCCGACGGGCGCATCGCGCCGCTGGCGACGCATTACCAGGGCAAGCAGCTCAACAGCCCCAACGACATCGTCTGCGCCGCCGATGGCGGCATCTACTTCAGCGACCCGCCGTACGGCCGGGCCGAGTACTACGGCGTCAAGCGCGAGCAGGAGCTACCCTTCCAGGGGGTCTACCGCGTGGGTGCCGACCCGCAGAGCCCGATCCTCCTGGTGGACGATCTCGCCCTGCCCAACGGGCTCTGCTTTTCGGTGGACGGCCGGCGCCTCTTCGTCAACGACACGGCCCGCCAGCACATCCGCGTCTTCGACGTGAAGGCCGACGGCAGGCTCTCGGGCGGGCGCATCTGGGCCGAGACCGTCGGCGATGGCCCGGGCGCCCCGGACGGGATGAAGATCGACTCGGTCGGGAACGTCTACTGCTGCGGGCCGGGAGGCATCCACGTGTTCACCCCGGAGGCCCGGTGCCTCGGCGTCATCCATGTGCCCGAGTACACGGCCAACATGGCCTGGGGCGATGCCGATTACCGGAGCCTGTACATCACGGCGTCCACCTCGGTCTACCGGCTGCGCGTCCTCGTCCCTGGCCTGCCGGTCTTCTGACGTGGCACCTCACGCGATCAAAGGAGGTTCAGGCATTACGATGCGCGTGCTGACGATGCTCCTGGCCGGGCGCCTGGCGCTGCCGCTGGCCGCCGAGGCCCAGAAGCCAGGTCCAAGGTCGGCTGCCCGATGATCCTGTCGGGCTCCAGTGCGCCGGACGGCGAGCGACCGCGTCCGGATGCGGCAGTCGGGCCGGCTGCCGTACCGAAACCCACAAAGCGGAGGAGACGATTTATGAAGCGATTGCTGATGCTCATGGCCGTCGGCGTGCTGATCGCCGGTGAGGCACCGGCGCAGGAGCCGATTCGCATCGGTGCGATGTATCCGCTGACAGGTGGCGGCGCGATCTACGGCGTGCCGGCGTTGGCCGGGCACCAGCTTGCGATCGAGGAGATCAACCGGCGCGGCGGCATCATGGGCCGGAAGGTCGAGTCGATCGAGCGCGACGACAAGATGAACCCCGCGGCGGCATCGGCGACGATGAAGGAGCTGATCACCAAGGACAAGGTGCACATCGTCCTCGGTGGCCTGAG
>JACPIQ010000002.1 GCA_016188005.1 Candidatus Rokuibacteriota bacterium
GCTCCGCGGGCTCATGCTCACCGCCATCGTGCTGGCCTCCATCGACTCGCCGCTGGGGTCGCTGGCCGCCTCGTTCGTCACCGACATCTACCGGCCGCTCCTGGCGCCGGGGAAGAGCGAGCGCCACTACATGCGGGTCTCGCGCCTCTCCGTGGTCGCCTTCGGCCTGATGCTGGCGGCGCTGGCCTTCGCCTTCTCCTTCTTCGACAGGATCCTCTGGCTTGCCTTCAAGATCGCGGGAGTGACCTTCGGCTCGCTGCTGGGCGTCTTCCTGCTGGGCCTCCTGACGCGGCTCAGGGCCGACCGCGCCAATGTCGTCGCCATGGTCGCCATGGCGCTCGTGAACCTCGCCCTCCTCGTCCTCGCCGAGACGCGCGTGATCGCGCTGGGCTGGTCCTGGCTCGTGATCCTGGGCACGGCCGGGACGATGGCGCTGGCCGCGCTCCTCGCCAAAGGGGGTCAGGTCTTGCAATCCGACACATGACCCCCGCCCCACCGTTGGGGCGCTTCCGCCGGCACACGATGACCGGTGCCCTGACCCGAATCCCGACACAAGACCGCACCCCTGCCGATGTCGGAATGCAAGACCTGACCCCCTCTAGTATCATGACGGGCATGGGCGCCGTGTACGAGCCGCCCGCCGACGACGCGCGGATCCGCCTGCGGGCGGGCCTGATCTCGCTCGTCGTGTCCGTGGGGCTCCTCGCCGCCAAGTACGAAGCCTACCGGCTCACCGGGTCCACCGCGATCCTGTCGGATGCGCTGGAGTCCATCGTCAATGTCGTGGCGGCCGTCTTCGCGCTGGGGGGGCTCTACTTCGCCGCTCATCCGGCCGACCGCAACCACCCCTATGGGCACGGCAAGATCGAGTTCTTCTCTGCGGCCTTCGAGGGCGGCCTCATCGCCTTCGCCGCCGTCCTCATCATCTACGAGGTGGTGCTGAGCCTCGTGAGCGGCGCCGAGGTCCGGAGGCTCGACGCAGGGGTGCTCATCATCGCGGCCACCAGCGTCGTCAACCTGGTCCTCGGCCTCTTCCTCGTGCGCACGGGCCGGCGCCACCAGTCGCTGACCCTCGTGGCGGACGGCCAGCACGTGCTCTCCGACGCGTGGACCAGCGCGGGCGTCGTCGGGGGCCTCCTCCTCGTCCGGCTGACGGGGCTCGCGTGGCTCGATCCGATCGTGGCCGCCGTGGTGGCGCTCAATCTGCTGTGGACCGGCTATCGCCTGGTCCGCCACTCGGCGGGCGGCCTCCTCGACGAGGAGGACACGGAGATGCTGGACCGGCTGCTGCAGGTGCTGCGCTCTCACGTCGGCCAGGGCGTGATCCGCGTCCACCATCTCCGCGCCATCCGCGCGGGACGCTTCCACCACGTGGACGCCCATCTCGTGGTGCCGGAGTTCTGGCCCGTGGACAGGGCCCACGACATGGCCGAGTCGCTGGCGGAGCAGGTGATCGCGCAGCTCGGCGTGGAGGGGGAGATCGTCTTCCATACCGACCCCTGCCACCGCATCTACTGCGCCATGTGCGACCTCGAGGAGTGCGGCGTCCGCCGTGAGCCCTTCCGGGACCGGCCGCTCCTCACCCTGGACGAGGCGGTCCAGCCCGATACGCCGCATCCGTCCATCGCCTGACCGGGCGGGCGAGCCCCGTCCGGCTCGCCTCCCCGGCCGGGGGCCCAGCGCCCACCTGCTCCGCTGCTGGCGGGCCCGAACGTATCCTCAGGCGAGGAGGCGGGCGAGACAGGCCTCGAGCTGGCAGGCTCGCCAGCCGTAGCAGGTGACAGCGGCGACGCCGGGGGCGAGGTACTCGGCGTCCCAGGGATCACGCATCAGCACGACGCCCAGCGCAGGCGCCGTCTGCTGGAGCGCCTCGAGCAGCGTGAGGTTCGACGGGTAGAGATGGGCGTCGTAGAGGCAGACGATCGTCGCGCTCGCCTCGCGCGCCGCGGCTGCGGCGCGCGCGATCTCGCCCTCACCTGGCTCGACGCCCACCACGTGCACGTCCGGCTCGATCCCGTGGGGCGACATCACGCGGCGCACGTAGGCCGCTTCCTCCTGCATGGCCGGCTCGACGGTGATCCGGTCGGCCAGCGAGGAGAGCCGCGGGAACACCGCCACCACCGCGCCGTTGAGCCGCTGGCGCCAGCCGGCGGGCGGCGGGGCGACGAGCGTGACGGCGCGGGTGGCCATTGCGCGGGCCCGCGTCTCGCCGTCGCGCTCGGCGCGGGGTGACCCGCCCTCGCAGCGGGCTGCGCGCCTGGCCACGAGCGCGTCGATCCTGGCGCCGCTCGCCTCGAGCCCCGCCCGCGGGAGCGCCCCCGAGCGATACGCCTCGACGAGCGCGGCATGGGCCTGGCGCTGCGCGGTCTCGCTGTGGCAGACGAGCAGCAGGTCGTGGCCGGCCGCCGCGGCGCGCATGGCCGCCTCGCCCACGGGGCACAGCTCGCCGATCGCCCCCATCTCGAGGTCATCCGAGACGATCACGCCCTGATAGCCCAGATCGCCCCGCAGGTGCTCCTCCACGATGCGCCGCGAGAAGGTGGCCGGCGTCTGCGGCGCGGGGTCGAGGCGCGGGTAGAGTGGGTGCGAGGTCATGATGCAGTCCACGCCCACCTCGATGGCGGCCAGGAAAGGCGGAAGATGATGACGCTCCATCGTTTCCCAGTCCGAGTCGATGACGGGCAGGCCGACGTGGGCATCCACCGGCGCATGTCCCTTGCCGGGGAAGTGCTTGGCGCACGCCGAGAGCCCCGCCCGTTGCAGCCCGCGGATGCGCGCCACGCCGAAGCGCGCCACGACGCCAGGGTCCTTGCCGTAGGAGCGGATGCCGATGTTCGGGCTGTAGCGCTCGGTGAGGACATCGAGCACCGGGGCGAAGTTGACGTCCACGCCGAGGCGCCTGAGCTCGCGCGCCTCGATGAGCCCCTGGCGCTCGGCGTGGGCCGGCTCGCCTGCCGCCGCCACGGCCAGGCTGTCGGGGAAGATCGTGACGCCGCGGTTGAGCATGATGATGCGGCCGCCCTCGTGATCAGTGGCGATCAGCAGCCGGCGCCCCAGGCCCTCTTCCAGCCCGCCGATGAGGGCGCGGAGCCGCTCGGGGGTCTCGAAGTTGCGCCGGTAGAGGATGAGCCCGCCCGCCTGCGTCTCGTCGAAGAGGCGGACGTCGGCGTCGGTAAGATCGGGGCCCGGCAGCCCGAAGACGAGCCTGCGGCCCACGAGCGCCTCGAGGGGCATGGCCGGAACGCCCGTCACGGCCGGGCCCCGGCCAGGGGTCGCGCGGCGAGGAGGCCGACCAGCGCGAGGCCGCCCGCGCAGAGCCCCCACAGGAGATCGTCGCGCCCGGCGTCGGTGAGCCGGCCGAAGAGCGCCGTGCCCAGCGCCGAGCCCGAGAAGAGGAACAGGGCGAAGAGGGAGAAGGCCTTGCCGCGCGCCGCCGGGGCGATCTCCGTGCCGCGGAGCTGCAGCGTCGTGTGCAACGCCATGTAGCCGAGCCCCAGGGCCAGCATGGCGCAGGCGTACACCGGCCAGGGCCAGCGCGGGATCAGGGCGGCGAAGCCGGCCCCCATCGTGAGCCCCCCCGCGCGGACCAGCGCGTTCTCGGACAGGACGCGCTGGAGGCGCGGCACGAGCAGTCCGCCGATCATCGTCCCCAGCCCGAATAGCGCCAGCACCAACCCCACCTGGAGCTGGTCGAACCCGTGGCGGCGCGCCGCGAAGGCGCCCAGATACGAGTAGCCGCCCCAGAGGAAGAACGCCTCGGCGGAGACGACGAGGTACACGGCGACGGCACGCCGGTCCATCAGCAGGTCCACGAAGCGGACGGCGGAGTCGTGCGCCTCGGGCGGCGTCTCCGGGCGCGCTGGATCGAGCCTGAACATGAGGAGCGCGGGCACGAGCGTCAGGGCGCCGTAGCCCACGAACATCACGCGCCACGAGACGAAGTGGGCGACGATGCCGCCCACCGAGGCCGACAGCGCCTGGGCCGAGGAGGTCGTCGCCGCCAGACGGCCGATGGCCGTCTGGCGCTCGCCGTAGGCGAAGCGGTCCCCGATATAGGTCAGCGTGAGCGGGATCGCCGCCGAGGCGAAGGCGCCGGTCAGCAGGCGGATCAGCGCGAACTGCGGCACGCTGGCCGCGAGCCCGGCGGCGGCCGTGCAGACGCAGAAGAGGAGCGCCGCCACCCGGACCACGGCCACGCGTCCCTGGCGGTCGGAGAGCGGCCCGTAGAGGAGGGGGGCCGCCCCATAGGCCAGCGCGTAGGTGGCCATGGCCAGTCCCGCCGCCCCCGGGGTGGCTTCCAGCGACATCGAGATGGACGGGAGCAGCGGGGCGATGATCCGGTTGTCCACCGCGATCACGAACGAGACCGTGAACAGCAGGACCAGCGGCGTCACGGGTAGAGCAGGTACGGGCGCCGGGCGCGCGCGAAGCGGGCGAGACCCTGACGCCAGGAGGCCTCGAGCCGACGGAGCGGCATCCCGCGCTCGATGGCGCGCCGGATCCCGTCACCTCCACAGAGGAGATCGAATGGCAGGCGCCGGCGCTCGAACTCGTAGGGTGGCCGCCGCCAGCGGAAGTGGCGGGGGGCCTGGCGGCGCGCTTCCATGATCAGCGCGAGATAGGTCGCGAAGGGGCGGAGGCGCTCGGCGTCCGTGACGTGCAGCTGCACGCCCCCGCAGCGCCGGCCCCGCCACTTGTGGAAGGCGGGCTCGAAGGCGGCAGCGCGGAAGCGCGCCCCGGGCAGGCCGCGACGCTCGAGCGCCCGCGCGAGCCGCGGGCCGTCCAGGAAGGGCGCCCCGCACAGCTCGAAGGGGCGCGTCGTCCCCCGCCCCTCGGAGAGATTGGTGCCCTCGAGGAGGCAGCCGCCCGGATAGACGCGGGCGGTGTCAGGCGCCGGCATGTTGGGCGAGGGCGCGACCCAGGGAAGCCCCGTCTCCTCCCAGCGCATGGCGCGCCGCCAGCCCTGCATCGGCACCACGGTGAGGTCGCAGCCGAGGGCGTGCGTCTCGTTCAGGTACGAGGCCAGCTCGGCGATGGTCATGCCATGGCGCGCGGGGAGCGGGTAGAGGCCGACGAAGGAGGCGAAGCGCGCGTCGGAGAGATTGCCCTCCATCCGCTCGCCGCCCAGCGGGTTGGGCCGGTCCAGCACGATCACGGGCACGCCAGCGTCCGCGCAGGCCTGCATGGCCAGCGTCATGGTCCAGACGAACGTGTAGTAGCGCGCGCCCACATCCTGGAGATCCACCACGAGGGCGTCGAGGCCGGCGAGCATGCGCGGCTCGGGCGCCCGCCGCCGGCCGTAGAGGCTGTGCACGGCGATCCCGTCGCGCGCCGTCTGCTCCGTCCTCACCGCGGCATGGTCCTGCGCCGCCCCCGTGAGACCGTGCTCCGGCGCGAAGAGCGCGCGCAGCCGCACGCGGCGCAGCCCGCCGATCACATGAGCCGCGTGCTCGAGCTCGCGCGTCACCGAGGCCTGATGGCAGAGCAGCCCCACGCGGCGGCCGCGGAGAAGCGACGGGAGGCGGCGGCAGAGCACGTCGAGGCCGGAGCGGACGGGCGTCACGGCCCCCTATGGTAGGCTCTAACCCCGACGAAGCAAAGGACAACGAACCGATCGAGGGGGCATGGCGGCGAGTCGCTACGACAGGGTGATCACGGAGCGGGCCGATCCGCGCACGCGGGCGCTGGATAGACTGTCGCCGCTCCAGATCGCGCGGGTGATGAACCGCGCCGACCGCGAGGCGGTGCGGGCCGCCGGCCGCGCGGCGCCCTCCATTGCGCGCGCGGTGGATCTCATCCTGCGAGCGCTGGGCGGCGGCGGCCGGCTCTTCTTCGTGGGCGCGGGCACGAGCGGCCGCCTCGGCGTGCTCGAGGCCGCCGAGTGCCCGCCCACCTTCGGCATCCTGACCTCCCAGGTCCAGGCGGTGATGGCCGGCGGGCGCCGGGCGATATTCCGCTCGAAGGAGGGCGCCGAGGACGATGCGCGGGACGGCGCGCGGCAGATGCGGCGGCGCCTCCGCGCGGGGGACGTCGTGGCGGGGATCAGCGCCAGCGGCACCGCGCGCTTCGTCCTCGGGGCGCTCGCCGAGGCGCGGCGGCGCCGCGCGGCCACGATCCTCGTCACGTGCAATCCGCGCATCGGCCGTCGGGTCGCCCAGGTCGTGATCGTGCTCGAGACGGGGCCGGAGGTGCTCGCCGGCTCCACGCGGCTCAAGGCCGGGACGGCCACCAAGCTTGCGCTCAACACGCTCACCACCGCCACCTTCGCGCGGATGGGCCACATCCTCGGCAACCGCATGATCATGGTCCAGCCCCGCTCGGCCAAGCTCCGCGCCCGCGCCGTGGGCCTGGTCGGCCACTTCGGCCAGGTGAGCCGGCGCGAGGCCGAGCGGCTCCTGGCGGAGACGCGAGGGAGCACGCTGGTCGCCATCACCATGGCGCGGTCGAAGGTGACGCTTCGCGGGCATCGCCGTCCCCCGCGCGCTTGACGCAGCGGCGCCGCCGTGCAGCGCTGGCGCGTCGTGGCTCGACTCTGGGGTTTGCCCTCCGGGTAGTCGGCGAACCAAGATTCGCGGGGCCCTCAACGGCATGGCCTGCGCGGGGCTATACTGGGTCGAGGCCTCCGTGACATCGGTCCGGTGCTTCGAGACGCGACGCCCGGGGCTGGCCTGGTCGCCTCGGTCGTAGGGGAGGCGTGATGGGTCCGGTGTCGCCGGCCGCTTACCTGATTCTCCCTCTGATGGGGGTCGCTGCCTCCCTGGCGCTGCACAATCTCTGGATGTGGCTCGAGCGAAGGAACGAGCCGCTTCACCTGTGGGTGGGCGCGTGGTGCGCCAACAGCTTGCTCGCCTACTGCAAGAAGGTCAGGAACGACAGCAACTACTGGCAGACCATCGAGGCCTATATCGGCGAACGCTCGGCGGCCACCTTCAGCCACGGCATCTGCCCCGACTGCCGGGAGAAGATCGTCCAGCCGGAGCTGGAGCGCTGGCGGAGGGAGCGGGACAACGACCGCTGACACCCCGGCACCCCCCTCGCATTTCCGGGTGGGATGCGGGCAGAGGAGCTTGAAGTGATGCTGGCCCCGGTTTCTCCCATGACCTGGCTTCTCCCTCCGCTGATGGGCGTGGCGGCGTACCTCGCCGCCCACCACCTGTGGATCTGGCTCGCCCGCCGCGAGCCACTGCACCTCTGGGTGGCCGCCTGGAGTACCACCAGCGTCGTCTACATCGTGAGCCACTACGTCCAGCTGGTCCCCGGCCGACCCGGGCAGATCGTGCTCGGCGGGCGGCTGGCCTGGACGAGCGCCGCCATCCTCATCGTGATCTTCATCGGGTTGAGCCATGCCCTCGCGGGGCACCCGCAGCCCCGCCGGCTGATGTGGGCGGCAGGGGCCGTCACCGCGGCGCTGCTGGCAGTGATCTGGGGAACCGCGCTCCTGGTCACCGACCGCACGTACGTTCGCACCGATCTGCTCGGCTTCCCGCAGCCGACGCCCGTCCCCGGGCCCCTCGTCCCCGCGTTCGTCCCGTTGATTCTCGCCGCGTTCGGCTATGTCTGGCACAGGCTCGGGCTCGCGGGAATGGAGGCGGGGGAGCGGCGGTTCAACCGCGTGGCCCTGGTCGTGTACGCCCTGCTGGGCCTGAACGACGTGCTTCACGAGGGGCGCCTCATCCAGAGCGTGCGCGTCTTCGACTTCGCCTTCGTCGCGGTCGGCGCCGGCCTCACGCACGTGCTGGTGAAGCGCTACGCGCGCCTCTCCGCCCGCCTCGAGGAGGAGGTGGCGGCCCAGACCCGGGAGGCCCATGTCCGACGTGCGGAGATGACGGCGCTGGCCGTCGACAACACGCGTCTCTACGAGGCCGCCCGGCGCCGGCTTCGAGAGTCAGAGGCCCTGCAGAACGTCAGTCACGTGCTCGCCGAGACCGGGGATCTGACGGAGACGGTGCGGCGCGTGGCCCGGGAGGCGGCCCGCGCGCTCGAGGCGGACATGGTGGGCGTGTACCTGGCCGATGACGAAGGATCGGTCTTGCGGCCCGTGGCGGGCTACCACGTCCCGCCGGATCGCCTCCGGGACTTCCTGCAATTCCCCTTCCCGGTCAGGGGGCATCGCGCCGTGGAGGAGGCGCAGGAGACGGGGCAGCCGGTATGGTCCAGCGATGCCGAGACCGATGCCCGGATCGACCGCGAGAGCTGGCAGCGCTTCCCTCACCGCTCGTCGCTCTTCGTTCCCATGGGGAGCCGGGAGGCGCTGCTCGGGGGCATCTTCGCGGTGTGGTGGGAGGAGCGTCGGGAGGCGACTCCCGAAGACCTGAGGCTCGCGCTGGCCATCGGCCACCACGCGTCAGCGATCATCGAGAAGGCGCGCCTGTACGAGGCGCTCGCCCGGCGGCTCGAGCGGATGGAGACGCTCACGCGGCTCAGCCGCATCCTCTCCTCGTCCCTGGAGCGGAACACCGTGCTCCGCGAGATCGCCCGTGCGGCCGCCCAGCTCATGAATGTCCCCGCCGCCTCCTTCTGGCTGGCCGACGAGGCGGCGCAGAGCATCGAGCTGATCGGCTTCTCGGATCCCGCGCTGGAGGCGGACTGGCCCATCAGGGTGCTCCGCTTCCACGATGGCGTGCTCGGTTGGGTGGCCACTCAGCGGCGACCGCTGCACGTTCCCGATGCGTTCGCCGACGGACGGTTCGGGGCCCTGGAGTGGTGGCGGGCGCATGGCCTCAGGAGCTTTCATGGTGTTCCCGTCCTGCACGAGGGGGCGCTCCTGGCCGTCCTCTCGCTGAACGGCACCGAGCCGTTCCGGCTCGGACCCGAGGACGAGGCGCTGCTCGGCGCCTTCGTGGCCCAGGCGGCCGTGGCCATCCGGAACGCCTCGCTGTACGAGGCCGAGGGGCAGGCGCGCCATACTGCCGAGGCGGCGCTGGCGGACGTGAAGCAGCTTCAGGGCCTGCTTCCTATCTGCGCCTACTGCAAGAAGATCAGGAACGACAGCAATTACTGGCAGAGCATCGAGGCCTATCTCGGCGAGCGCTCCCAGGCCACCTTCAGTCACGGCATCTGCCCCGACTGCCGCGAGCGGATCGTGAAGCCCGCGCTGGAGCGCTGGCGGCGGGGCGAGGACGAGCCGGCCTGAGCGCGCACCCCGAGCGGCTGCCGGGGCTCGCCACGAATCGCCACGGTGCCGGAGGCGGCGGGGGGCGCCGCCGGCGGGAGCGGCGGGGCACTCGGGATCCGCTGGGGCATGCTGCCAGCACGACGGACAAGATCCTGGCCATCGTCCCGCCCATCAGCGCTTTCGTCGCGGCGGGCTTCGAGCATTCCATCGCGAACCTGTACTTCATCCCGGTGGGGCTCCTCATCGCGGCCTTCGACCCGGGCTTCGCCTTGTCGAGGGGGCTCGAGCCGCAGGCCGCGGCGCTCAGCGTGGCGGGCTTCCTCTGGCGGAACCTGCTCCCGGTGACCCTCGGGAATGTCATCGGCGGCGTGGTCATGGTGGGCGCGGGGTACTGGTTCGTGTACCTGCGGCCGCGTGCCGGGCGGTGATATCATCGGGGCGCTCGGATCGGGGCCGCGTCGGCAGTCCATCCCAACAAGGAGACCGTGATCCATGAGGCTCGGGGGGAAGGTGGCGGTGGTGACGGGTGGCGGCGCGGGGATCGGGGAGGGCATCGTGCTGTGCATGGCGAAGGAGGGCGCGGACATCGCCATCCCCGACATCCAGGAGGGCAACGCGGCGGCGGCCGTGAAGAAGGTGCAGGCGCTGGGACGCCGCGCCATCTCCATGCGGTGCGACGTGACGAAGGGCGCGGAGGTCCAGGCGGCGCTGGACCGCATCCGCCGGGAGCTGGGGCGGATCGACATCCTCGTGAACAACGCCGGCGCGGCCTCGGCGCCGGGCATGCCCTTCACCAACAACAGCGAGGAGGACTGGGACCGGACCTACGCGGTCAACCTCAAGTCGGTCTTCCTCACCTGCAAGACGATCGCGCCCTACTTCATCGAGCGCAAGGCGGGGCGCATCATCAACATCGCCTCCATCGCAGGCCCGCTGGCGGCGCCGACCATGCCGCCGTACTCGGTGGCCAAGGGCGGCGTCATCACCTTCACGCGCGTCATCGCCAAGGAGCTGGCGCCGCACGGGGTGACGGTGAACGCCATCTGCCCCGGCGTGCTCTGGACGGCCTTCTGGGAGGGGCTCGCCCGGTACATCGCCGACACGAACCCCACCTTCAAGGGCATGACGCCGCGCCAGGTCTTCGACAAGCGCGTGGCCGACCTCATCCCCATGAAGCGCGAGCAGGCGCCGGAGGACATCGGCTGGGCGGCGGTGTTTCTCGCCAGCGAGGAGGCGCGGAACATCACGGGGCAGGCGCTGAACGTCGACGGCGGCTCCGTGATGCACTGATGCCGGGCCAACTGACGTCGCCATACTTCGTTCTCGGTCGGCGCGGGGGCTCAACGTACACCTACGTACGCCTCGCGCCCGCGCCTCCCTCGGGCCTCGTCTGGCTCGTCATTTGGCCCGGCATCGGCCGCGTGTGAGGACTCGCCATGGACTTCGACTTCACCCCCGGGCAGCAGGCCTTCCGCCGCGAGGTGCGGGCGTGGCTCGCGGCCAATGTCCCGGCCGACCTCAAGGGACGCGGCTTCGCCTCCTCGCGCGCGGACCGCGAGCACGTGGACCGGCTCCGGGCCTGGCAGCGCACGCTCCACGAGGCGGGATACGTCGGCGTCGACTGGCCGGCCGAGTACGGCGGCCGCGGCGCCTCGATCATGGAGCAGGTGATCCTCTACGAGGAGATGGCACGGGCCCAGAGCCCGCAGCCGGTGAACCGCGGCGGGCTCTCCGTGCTGGGCCCGACGCTGATGACCCACGGGACGCCGGCCCAGCGGGCGCGCCACCTGGACAAGATCCTCACCGCCGAGGAGATCTGGTGCCAGGGCTTCTCGGAGCCGGAGGCCGGCAGCGACCTCGCCAATCTCAAGACGCACGCGGTGCTCGAGGGGGACCACTACGTCGTCACGGGCCAGAAGGTGTGGACGAGCATGGCGCACGTGTCGGAGTGGGGCTTCTTCCTCGTCCGCACCGATCCCACGGCGCCGAAGCACAAGGGGATCACCTTCCTCCTCATCGACATGAGGAGCCCCGGGATCAGCATCCGGCCGCTGCGCCAGATCACGGGCGAGGCGGAGTTCAACGAGGTGTTCCTGGAGGGTGTCCGGGTGCCCGTCACCAACGTCGTGGGCCGGGTCAACGAGGGCTGGGGCGTGGCGCTCACCACGCTCGCCTACGAGCGCGACGTGCTGACCATGATCCGGCACATCAGCCTGCGCACGGCCCTGGAGCGGCTGATGGCCCTCGCCAGGCGCACGCGGAAGGACGGAGGCATGGCAGCGCACGACCCCGTGGTGCGCCAGAAGGTTGCAGGCCTCGTCATCGGCGAGCGGGTGCTCCAGCTCAACGGCTACCGGAGCCTCACCCGCATCCTCAAGGGCGCGGCCCCCGGCCCCGAAGGGTCCACCTCGAAGCTCTTCTGGAGCCAGGTGGACCAGGACCTGGCGGAGGTCGCCACGGAGGTGATCGGCCCCTACGCGCAGCTGGAGGGCCCGAGTCCCTGGGCGCCGGACGAGGGGCAGTGGGCCTTCTACGCGGTCCTGGCCCGCGGCAGCGGCATCCGCGCAGGCACCTCCGAGATCCTGCGCAACATCCTCGGCGAGCGCGTCCTCGGCCTGCCCAAGGATTGATTGGCGAGCCGCAGCCGAAGGCGAGGCGAGCGGATATGGAAGAGGGCCCGAGCGGAGCGAGGGAGAGGACCATGTCGACCCAGACGGACGAGCTGCTCTATGACGTCAAGGACCGGATCGCCACGCTCACGCTGAACCGACCCGAGAAGATGAACGCCTTCACGGGCCCGATGATCCAGCGCTGGGCCTGGGCGCTCGGAGAGGCGCAGCAGGACCCCGAGGTCAGCGTGGTGGTGGTGACCGGGGCGGGCAAGGCCGTCTGCGCCGGCGGCGACGTCGCGCGCATGGACGAGGGGGAGCCGACGGCGCTGGACCACAAGAACATGCTGTGGGAGCACGTCCACCGGATCCCGAAGGCGCTCGAGGCCATGGACAAGCCGGTCATCGCCATGGTCAACGGCGTGGCGGTGGGCGCTGGCATGGGGATGGCGCTCATGTGCGACGTGCGCATCGCCTCGGAGACGGCACGCTTCTCCACCGGCTACGTGAAGGTGGGGCTGGTGCCCGGGGACGGCGACACGTACTTCCTGCCACGGCTCGTGGGCGGCGCCAAGGCGCTGGAGCTCCTGTGGACGGCGGACTTCATCGAGGCCGCCGAGGCCGAGCGGCTCGGCATCGTGAACCGCGTCGTCCCCCCCGCGCTCCTCGCCGAGGAGACCTATCACCTGGCGCGGCGCATCGCCGAGGGGCCGCAGGTGCCCATCCGCATGATCAAGCGGCTCGTCTACCAGTCGCTGCGACTCGACCTGCGCACCCACCTGGACCTGGTGTCCTCGCACATGGCCGTGGTGCGTGAGACCGCCGACCACCGGGAAGGCGTGCAGGCCTTCAAGGAGAAGCGCCCGCCCCGCTTCACCGGCCGGTAGCGGCGCCGGCCGCCCCCGGCCGTCCGGCGCGAGCCCCGCTCGACGAGAAGCCGGGGTGAGGGCGTCACGGGCGGCGTGCCCCCGGCCGACCGTCCGCGGGCGGGCGGCGCCACCAGGCGCCGATCAGGGCGAGGCCGGCGAGCCCCAGCGCGCCGTTGACGAGCAGCGCGGTGCTCACGCCCCAGCGCTCCGACATGGCGCCCACGAAGAAGGCCCCGAAGGGGAAGGCGCCGCCCCAGACGAGAGTGTAGTGTCCGCCGCGTAGCGCAGCCCGGCCCCGATCTCCTGGGCGATGGAGTCGCGGTGATTCAGCGCGCGAAGCCCGCGCGGAAAGGGCATGGGCGGGAGCGCGCCTGGCGCGCCCCGGGCTCAGGTGGGCCTGACGCCGGTGCGGTGGCGCTGGGCCAGGGCCTGGTAGCCGGCCGGGTTGACTTGCACCCAGCGCTCGGCGGGAGTGCCGGCCAGCGGGCCCCGGACCTTGCACGGCGCCCCGAGCGCGAGCATCCCGTCGGGGATCTCCGTGCCCGGGGTCACGAGCGAGCCCGCGCCCACCATGGCCCGCGCGCCGATGCGCGCGCCGTCCAGCACCGTGGCGCTGTTGCCGATGAGCGCCTCCTCCCCGATCTGCGCCGCGTGGATGGTGCAGAGGTGCCCCACGGTGGCGCCGGCCCCGATCTCCACGCCGGCCACGGGCGTGACGTGGATCACCGCGCAGTCCTGCACGTTGGCGCCCCGGCGGATGACGATGGCGTTGAAGTCGGCGCGGACCACGGCGTTGTACCAGACCGAGGCGTTCTCCTCGATCGTCACGTCCCCGATGATGGACGCCGTCGGGGCGATGAAGGCGGTGGAGTGGATCCGCGGGGCCTTGCCCTCGAACGAGAAGAGCGGCATGCCTGTCTCCTTTGGACTCATTTAGCATCCGTCTCCTGGACATGACAAGGGGCCGGGCGTACCCTGACGCGCATGAGCCCGCCGAGGATCGTCGCGGCGGCGACATCGGTTCCGGCGCACCGCTTCGATCAGGAGACGCTCCTGCGGATCGCCGGCTACACCGACGCGCAGCGGGCCGGCTTCTTCGCCAACAGCCAGATCGAGGGGCGGCACCTCTACCTGGAGTCGGACGTCTTCACCCCCGACGAGACCCTCGACCAGCTCCAGAAGCGCTTCGCGCGCGGCGCGCTCCAGCTGGGGGCGGAGGCGGTGCGGCGGGCGGTCGAGCGCGCCGGGTGGGGGCTGACGGACGTGGACTTCCTCGCCACGACCACGTGCACGGGCCGGCTCTGCCCGAGCCTCGACGCGCGGCTCATCGCCCAGCTCGGACTCAAGCCCTCCGTCCAGCGCGTGCACGTCGGCGACACGGGCTGCGCCAGCGCCATGGTGGCGCTCCAGCAGGCGCACAATCACCTGCGGGCCTTCCCGCGCCACCGCGCGGTCATCGTGGCGGTGGAGCTCTGCTCGACGGCCTACTATCTCGACAGCCGCCTCGAGAGCGCCGTGGCGCATGCCATCTTCGCCGACGGCGCTGGCGCCGTGGCGCTGGCGACGACGGGCGACGGCCCGGCCATCGTCGAGCTGCGGACCATCTTCCGCTCGGAGCACCTGCCGGCCATGGGCTTCGAGTTTCCGGGCGGACGTCTGCGCGTGGTGCTGTCCAAGGACGTGCGGCGGATCGGCGGCGCCATGATGCAGGAGATGGCCGAGACGCTCATGGCCGCCCAGGGGCTCAAGCGGGAGGACGTGCGCCACTACGTCCTGCACTCGGCCGGCCGCCGCGTCATCGAGCAGGCGCGCCGGCTCATGGACCTCGACGAGAGCCAGGTCGCCCACTCGCGCCGGGTCCTCCGGCACTTCGGCAACATGTCCTCGGCGACGGTGGTGTTCGTCCTCGAGGACGTCCTCCGCACGGCCGCCCCGACGCCCGGCGACTGGGGCCTGATGATCGCGCTGGGCCCGGGGTTCGCGGCGGAGGGCGCCCTCCTGCGCTGGTAGCATGCGCTGGCTGTCGCCGGTGCCGCGAGCGGCGGACGCGCTCGAGCTGCTGGACGGGCCGGCGTCCTTCCCGGACCGTCGCCGGAGCCTCCTGGACGTGGCGCGGCTCAACGGCCTCTTCGGCGGCCGGCGCGTCACCCTGGCGCAGGTCAAGCGGCTCCTGGCGCGCCTGCCCGCGGACCGGACGGTCACCATCCTCGACCTCGGGACCGGGGCGGGCGACATCCCCGTGGCGCTGGTCCGCTGGGCCCGGCGCGTCCGCCGGCCCGTGCGCGTGTACGCCCTCGACCGCGACGCGGCCACCCTGCGCGTCGCCCGCGACCTCGTCGGGCCCCATCCCGAGATCGTGCTCGTGCAGGCCGACGCCATGGCCCTGCCTCTCCGTCCCGGCGCCGTGGACGTCGTGATCTCCGCCCTCACGCTCCACCACCTCGAGCCCGCCGCCGCCACCCGCTGCCTCGCGGTCATGGACGAGGCGGCCCGCGTCGGCATCGTCGTGAACGACCTCTCCCGGAGCCGCGCGGCGTGGGCGCTGGTCTGGCTGGCGACGCGCTTCCTCGCCAGGAGCCCGCTGTCGCGACACGACGGACCGCTCTCGGTGCTGCGCGCGTACACCGCGGAGGAGCTCCGCGCACTCGGCGCCCGCGCCGGGCTTGGGCGCGTCGAGATCCGGCGCTACCCGCCGCTGCTGCGGCACTGCCTCGTGAAGGCCAAGGCGCCGTGACCCGCGACGTCGACGTCACCATCGTCGGGGCCGGACCCGCCGGCAGCGCGACGGCGATCCTGCTGGCCGAGCGCGGCTGGACCGTGCGGCTGCTCGACAAGGCCACCTTTCCGAGGCCGAAGGTGTGCGGCGAGTACCTGTCGCCCGAGGCCTCGCGGATCCTGGACCGCCTCGGCGTCCTCAAGGACGTCGACGCCGCCCCCGCCCAGATGCTTCCGGGCATGCGGATCATCGCTCCCGACGGCACGCGGCTGGATGGCGAGTATCGGGCGGCC
The DNA here is from genome assembly GCA_016188005.1 of Candidatus Rokuibacteriota bacterium. Taxonomy (NCBI): domain Bacteria; phylum Candidatus Rokuibacteriota; species Candidatus Rokuibacteriota bacterium. Next base: position 15,603 of record JACPIQ010000002.1, read on the forward strand.
GGGCCCTGGCGCGCCTATCGCCAGCACGCTCTCGCCCTGCCGCGCGAGAAGCTGGACGCGATCCTGCTGAACCGGGCCCGGAGCTTCCCGGTGGAGGTGGGTGAGCGCCGGCGCGTGACCGGGCTCCTCGTGGAGGGCGACCGCGTGGTCGGGGTGCGCGCCGAGGATCCTGACGGCCGCCGCTGGGAGGCGAGGAGCCGGCTCGTGGTGGGCGCCGACGGTCGCGGCTCCGTCGTCGCCAGGCAGCTCGGGCTCGTCCGGGCGCGGCGCCTGAAACGCATGGCGCTCGTCAGGCACGTGGAGGGTCTCACGGGCTTCGACGGCTGCGGCGAGATCTACGTGGATCCGCCCGACTATGCCATCCTCAACCCGGTCGCCCCCGGGCAGGTCAACCTGAGCCTGGTGGTGCCGTTCGTCCACGCCGTGGCCTTCCGCGGGCGCATGGAGGCCTTCTTCGACGCGCGGCTCAAGCAGCTGCGCCACCTGGACATGCGCCTCGAGGGCATGCGCCCGGCGGGGCGGCTGCGGGTCCTCGGTCCGCTGGCCTACCGGATCGTGGCGCCGCGCCATGCCGGCGTGGCGCTGGTGGGTGATGCGGCGGGCTTCCTCGATCCGTTCACGGGAGACGGGCTCTTCACCGCGCTGCGCTCCGCCGAGTTCCTGGCGGAGGCGGCTCACGCTGCGCTCGGCGAGGGGCCGGTCTCGGCGCAAGCGCTGGTCCCCTACTGGCGGGCCCGCCGCCGCGCCTTCGGCGCGAAGGAGCGCGTCACGCGTGGGCTGCAGGTGGTGATCGCGCATCGGCGCCTTGCCAACCTGGCCGCCCACCTCCTGGCCAGCCGCCCGGCGCTGCTGGGGACGCTCATGGGCGTGATCGGCGACTTCGTGCCGCCCGGGGAGCTGCTGCGCCCCTCCCTCCTGCGCCGCGCCCGCTGACGGACCCCCGGACTCGCACGACGCCCCGGGCGCCGCCTTGCCTTCGGAGCTCCGAGGCGGGACCCCGGGGCTCAGCGCGCCCGCCGCGGTCGAAGCCTCCGGATCGGGGCGGCGGCAGGCTCCGCATCGGCGGTGGCGGCGGGCTGATCGGCCTCGAGGAGCGCGACGTTGGCCTCGCGGAGCGGTCGGCCGATGTGGTCGCGGATCCACTTGCCGTCCCACCACTCGAGCGGCGTCACCGAGATCCCGTGGATGAGGACCTCGTAGTGGAGGTGATCGCCCAGGGCGAGCCCGGTGGCCCCCGAGCGGCCCAGCTCCTGGCCCTTCTGCACCCCGTCGCCGTCCTTGACGCCGATGGTGGACAGATGCCCGTAGAGCGTCATGAGGCCCAGGCCGTGGTCCACGACCACGGTGTTGCCGTAGATCGTGAGCGGCCCGGCGAAGACCACCCGCCCGGCATTGGCCGCGGGCACCACGCTCTGCTTCACCGAGGCCAGGTCATAACCCAGGTGCACCTGAGCGTCCACGTCCCGGCCACCGTAGCGGTACACGCGCGCCTCGGCGAAGTTGGAGAAGACCTTGGTGTTGCGCGGCTGGAGGAAGGCCCCTTGCCACAGCGGGCTTGGCGCGGTCCGCGCCGCCAGCTCCCGCTTGGTCTGCTCGGCCGTCCGGCGCAGGTCCCGGTTCACGGTGAGGAAGGCGGCCAGCACTTGCTCGGGCGGGATGGCGCCGCGCCCCGGCAAGAGCTCGGGCAGCTTGGCCGCGAGAAACTCCGGCTTGAGCTCGACGACGCCGTCCGGGAAGCGCCGGGGCTTGATCTCGGCCGGGACCGGTCGAGAGGTGGTGTTGCCGGCCTCGTCCTGCGCCGTCACCGCGATGGGGGCCGACGGGGGCGCCTCCCAGGGCAGGGCCACCATGGCGGCGTAGAGTCCCGCTTCCGGCTGGCCCACGGGGTAGGCGGGCAGGAAGATGCCGCCCACGTTGACGCCGAGCCGGGCGCCTCCCCTGGCGCGGAAGACCACGAGGCCCCCGCCCCCCTGGGCCAGGTAGCGCGTGCTCGAGATGACCTCCAGCGCGGGGGGCGTGAGGTCGAGCGTGACCGGCACCGTGAGCACGGGCCGGTCGTCCACGCGGAGCGGCCGCCAGAAGCCGTCGCGCGCGAACACCTCGAGCGTGGCCGCGCCCTCGCGCAGGCCGAGTCCCGAGCCGTCGACCGTGAGCTGGATGCGCTGCTGGAGGGCGCCGCCCGCGAAGCTCTGGCGCGCCAGGACGGCGCGGCCCTGCCCCTGGACGAGCCGCAACTCGGCCGACTCGATGCCGCCGCGCGCGGCAGTGAGGGTGATGCCGAGCGGCGTCCTGAGGCCGATGTGGCGCAGCGGCGGTGTCAGCTCGGCGCGGATACTGGGCACGTTCTGCCTCCACGCCAGGAAGGAGAGGCCGCCGACGATCACGAGCACGGAGACGACGACCAACAGGACCCAGAATCGCACGCCGGAGCGAGCCACCGCGCCATCATACCGGCGGCGCCCCGGGGCGTCAATTTGCGCGTCCTCGCGCGCGCCCGCGCGTGGTAGTAAGGGTGGAAAGGGAGGACTCCATGAGTCACGTCGAGCCCACGTGTCGCCTCACCGAGGCCGGCGCCGCCGCCATCATGGCGGCCGCCGTCGCTCAGGCCCATGCCCTGGGCATTCCCATGTCCGTGGCCATCGTGGACGCCGGCTGCCACCTGCTCCTCTTCACGCGCACGGGCGGCGGCAAGCCCCACACCGTGCGCATCGCCCAGGCCAAGGCGCGCGCCGCGGCCTCGAACCGGCTGCCCAGCGGCAAGACCGGCTCCACGGGCCACGAGCTGACCGACTTCGGCGCGCTGGCATTGACCCTGGCGGCGGGGCCCGAGATCTACGCCGGCTTCCCCGGCGGGCTGCCCATCGTGGCCGGGGGGCAGTGCGTGGGCGGCATCGGCGTGAGCGGCGGCACGGGAGAGCAGGACGTGGAGGTCGCGCGCGCCGGCCTGGAGGCCTTCGCGCCCGGCCCATAGAGGCCGGCGCGCCCCGTCGCTCGCTCAACGGTTCGCCTGCCGCCACGGGGAGTTGGCGCCAGCGTCCTTGACACCCACGACCCCTTTGGATAGAGTGATGCGGGTTTGTACCCGAAAGCACAACCATGTCACGACTCGTCTGGCTGATCCCGCTCTTCCCGCTCCTCGGCACGCTCCTGAACGCGCTCTTCGGCCGGCTCATCGGACACCGCGCCCACTGGATCGCCGTGCCCGCGCTGGGCGCCTCCTTCCTCGCCGCCTGCGCCGTCTTCGCGCGGGTGCAGGGCGGGGAGACCTACACCGGCGATCTCTTCCCCTGGATCGCGGCCGGCAGCTTCAAGACCGCCATCACCGTGCAGGTGGACCCGCTCTCGGCCGTCATGCTCCTGGTGGTGACGGGCGTGGGGTTCCTCATCCACCTCTACTCCGCCGGCTACATGCACGGCGACGACGGCTACGCCCGCTTCTTCACCTACCTGAACCTCTTCGTCTTCTCCATGGTGATGCTGGTGCTGGCGGGGAACTTCCTCCTCCTCTACGTCTTCTGGGAGGCGGTCGGGCTCTGCTCCTACCTGCTCATCGGCTTCTGGTACCAGAAGCAGTCGGCCTCGGATGCCGGCAAGAAGGCCTTCATCGTCAACCGCGTCGGCGACTTCGGCTTCGGCCTGGGCATCATGCTCATCTGGACCACGTTCGGCACGCTCGACTACGGGGAGGTCTTCGCCAGGGCCGACGCCAGCGTGAGCGTGCCGACCTACACGGCCATCGCGCTGCTGCTCTTCGCCGGCGCGTGCGGGAAGTCGGCGCAGCTGCCGCTGTACACCTGGCTTCCCGACGCCATGGAAGGGCCGACGCCCGTCTCGGCGCTGATCCACGCCGCCACGATGGTGACGGCGGGGGTCTACATGGTGGCGCGCTGCCACAAGCTCTTCGAGATGGCGCCCGTCTCGCTGGAGGTCGTCGCCTGGGTCGGCGGGCTCACGGCGGTGTTCGCCGCCACCATCGGCCTGGTCCAGACTGACATCAAGCGGGTGCTGGCCTACTCGACCATCAGTCAGCTCGGTTACATGTTCGTCGGCGTGGGGGTGGGCGCCTACGCGGCGGGCATCTTCCACCTCGTGACGCACGCCTTCTTCAAGGCGCTGCTCTTCCTGGGCGCCGGCAGCGTGATCCACGGCCTCTCCGGGGAACAGGACCTGCGGCGGATGGGCCGGCTCGCGCCGCGGATGCCGGCGACGGCCATCACCTTCGTCGTGGGCGCGGCCGGGCTGGCCGGGCTGCCGCCGCTGGCGGGCTTCTTCTCCAAGGACGAGATCCTGGCCGCCACCGCCCACGAGGAGCACACGCTGCTCTTCCTCCTGCTCCTGGCCGGCGCGTTCATGACGGCCTTCTACACCTTCCGCCTCGTCTTCCTGGCCTTCTTCGGCGCCTCGCGCATGTCCCACGAGAGCGCGCGCCACGTCCACGAGTCGCCGGCCGTGATGACCGTGCCGCTGGCAGCGCTGGCAGCGCTGACCGCGGTGGCCGGCCTCGCGCTGGGCTGGCCGTCTGCTCACGGGACCGCCTTCGCGCGCTTCCTGGCGCCGGTGTTCCCCGTGGAGGAGGCGGCCCACGGCTCGGCCGTGGTGGCGGCCTCGGTGGCGGTCGCGGTGGGCGGAGTGCTGCTCGCCTGGCTCATGTACGGCCGCCGGCCGGTCCGTGCCGAGGAGATCGCGGCCCCGAAGCACGCCATCCATTCGCTGCTCCTGCACAAGTACTACGTGGACGAGCTGTACGACGCCCTCTTCGTCCGGCCGCTCTTCGCGCTCTGCCGCTGGTGCGCGCGAGTGTTCGACCTCGGCCTGATCGACGGGGCGGTGAACGGCATCGGGCGGGGGGTCGTGGCCTGGGCGCAGGGGTTGCGCCGGATCCAGACCGGCTTCGTCATGAACTACGCGCTCGGCATGCTCGTGGGGGCCGTGGCCGTCGTGGCCTTCCTCCTCTCCCGCTGATGACTCACTAGCTCATGCTGCTGTCCACCGTCACGTTCCTGCCGGTCGCGGGCGCGGTCGTCATCGCGCTCCTGCCGCGGGCCCAGGAGCGGCTGGCGCGCTCCCTGGCGCTCCTGACGACCCTGGCGGCCTTCGTCATCTCGCTCCCGCTCTACACCGGGTTCGACGCGGGGCAGGCCGGCTACCAGTTCGTCGAGCGCGGGGACTGGATGCCCTCCCTGGGCATCACCTATCACCTGGGCATCGACGGGATCAGCCTGCTGCTCGTGCTCCTCACGACCTTCCTGATGCCGCTGGCGGTCCTGTCGTCCTGGCACTCCATCGAGCGCCGGTGGAAGGAGTTCGCCGTCACCATGCTGCTGCTGGAGACGGGGATGCTCGGCGTCTTCGTGGCGCTGGACCTCTTCCTCTTCTACGTCTTCTGGGAGGCCATGCTGATCCCGATGTACCTGATCATCGGGATCTGGGGCGGCACGAACCGCGTCTACGCGGCCCTTAAGTTCGTCCTCTACACCCTGGCGGGCTCGGTGCTGATGCTGGTCGCCATCCTGGCCCTGTACTTCCAGCACGGCGCCGCCACCGGGATCTACACCTTCGACCTGCCCGTGCTGGCCCGCTACCTCGTGCCGGCGGGGCTCGGCCAGAACCTCCTCTTCCTCGCCTTCGCGCTGGCCTTCGCCATCAAGGTGCCGATGTTCCCCTTCCACACCTGGCTGCCGGACGCCCACGTGGAGGCGCCGACGGCGGGCAGCGTGATCCTGGCGGGCGTGCTGCTGAAGATGGGCACCTACGGATTCCTGCGGTTCTGCCTGCCGCTCTTCCCGCAGGCGAGCCTGGCCTTCGCCCCCTGGATCGTCGCCCTGGCGATCGTCGGCATCATCTACGGTGCCTGGGTCTCCACCGTCCAGCCGGACCTGAAGAAGCTCGTGGCGTATTCCAGCGTGAGCCACCTGGGCTTCGTGATGCTCGGCCTGTTCGTGTTCAACGCCCAGGGACTGGTGGGCGGCATCATCCAGATGGTGAACCACGGCCTCAGCACGGGGGCGCTCTTCCTCCTGGTAGGGATGATCTACGAGCGACGTCACACGCGGCTCATCGCCGACTTCGGCGGGCTCTGGAAGGTGATGCCCGCCTACAGCGCCCTCTTCCTGATCGTGGCGCTGTCCTCGCTGGGGCTGCCGGGCCTCAACGGCTTCGTGGGCGAGTTCCTGATCCTCGTCGGCGCCTTCCAGTGGAACGTGACGGTGGCGGCGCTGGCCACCACCGGCATCATCTTCGCCGCGGTGTACCTGTTGTGGATGTACCAGCGCGTCGTCTTCGGCGAGGTGACGCGGGAGGAGAACCGCCGTCTGGCCGACCTCTCGGCGCGCGAGTGGGTCGTGCTGCTGCCGGTGCTGGCGCTCATCGTGTGGATCGGCGTCTACCCGGCGCCCTTCACCGGGGTGACCGAGGCGAGCGTGCAGGCCCTCCTCGCCCAGGTGCATGCCAAGGCCGCCGCCACCGCCGCCCTGGTGCCGCGGTGAGCCCGACCCTCGTCCTGCCCGTCATCAGTTTCCGCGCCATCGCGCCGGTCACGGTGGTGGCGGCGGCCGCCTGCCTCCTGCTGCTCCTCGATCTCCTGCCGACGCGGGGCCGCAAGGACCACCTGGGCGTCGTGGGGCTGGCGGGCGTCGTCCTGTCCATGATCCTCACGCTGAGCCTCTGGGGGTCCGACGAGCGGGCGTTCAACGGCATGGTGCGGCTCGACGGCTTCGCCCTCTTCTTCGACCTCGTCATCGGCTTCGCCACCGGGCTCGTGCTGCTGCTCTCACTCGACTACCTGCGGCGCCAGGGGATGGAGTCGGGCGAGTTCTACATCCTCGTCCTCTTCGCGGCCGTCGGCATGATGCTCATGGCGGCGGCGGGGGACCTCATCGTGGTCTTCCTGGGCCTCGAGATCATGTCGCTGTCGCTCTACGTCCTGGCCGGCTGGTTCGTGGGGCGGCTCGAGGCGGGCGAGGCCGCCATGAAGTACTTCCTCCTCGGCGCCTTCGCGTCGGGCTTCTTCCTCTACGGCATCGCGCTCATCTTCGGCGCCACGGGCTCGACCAACCTCGACCGGATCGGCGTGGCGGTGGGGGCGGGCGCCGGGCGCGACCCGCTGCTGCTGATCGGGCTCGGGCTCCTGGTGGTGGGCTTCGGCTTCAAGATCTCCTCGGTGCCCTTCCACATGTGGGCCTCGGATGTGTACCAGGGCGCGCCGACCTCCGTGACCGCGCTCATCGCCACCGGCTCCAAGGCGGCGGCCTTCGCCGCGCTCCTCCGCGTGCTCCTCTCCGCAATGCGGGCGGCCCAGCCCGACTGGACGATGCTGATGTGGTGGCTCGCCGTGCTCAGCATGACGGTGGGCAACGTCGTCGCCCTCGCCCAGCAGAACATCAAGCGGATGCTCGCCTACTCCTCCATCGCGCACGTGGGCTACATCCTCGTGGGCGTGGTGGCGGGCGGGGCGCTGGGCGGCGGCAGCGTGCTCTTCTACCTGCTCGTCTATACCTTCACCACCGCGGGGGCCTTCGGCGTCATCCTGCTCCTCGAGCGGGAGGGGCGGGAGGCGGTGGAGGTGGGCGACCTGGCGGGTCTCGCCACGCGGCACCCGGTGCTGGCGCTCGCCTTCTCCGTGTTCCTGCTCTCGCTGACCGGCATCCCGCCCATGGCAGGCTTCGTCGGGAAGTTCTACCTCTTCGGGGCAGCCGTGCGAACCGGGTACGTGTGGCTCGCCGTGATCGGCGTGCTCAACTCGGCCATCGCCGCCTACTACTACCTCCGGCTGATCGTCTACATGTACATGCGCGACCCCGCGGGCGCCCCGACCGTCCTGGTCCCGTCCTTCCCGGCGGGGCTCGCGCTGGCCGTCGCCCTGTGGGGCGTGGTGCAGCTCGGGGTGCTGCCCGCGCCCTTCCTCGATCTGGCCCAGGCGGCCGTCCTCCCGCTGCTCCGGTAGTGCCGGGCCGGCTGGCTTCGCCATGCTCGCTCACGCTCGCATGACTCCCATATCCGCTCGTCTTGCCTGCGGCTGCGCCTCGCTCAGCCACGTTCTCGGTCGTCGCCAGCGCTCAACGTACACCCACGTACGCCTCGCGCCCGCCGCTTCGCTCCCCTCCCGGCTTCGCTCGCCTCGCCTTCGGCTGCGGCTCCCATGGCGATCCTCGGGCCTCGTCTGGCTCGCCATCCGTCCCGGCACCGAGCTGTGACGCTGCGGTTTCCGTACCGGGGCTGGCTCTTCGACCTGGACGGGACGGTCTACCTGGGCGAGCGGCTCATCCCGGGCGCGGCCGAGGCCGTCGCCGCCCTCCGCCAGGCCGGCCGGCGCGTCGCCTTCCTCTCCAACAAGCCGCTCCAGACCCGCGCCGACTACGCCGCCAAGCTCTCCCGCCTGGGCATCCCGGCCCAGGCCGACGACGTCATCAATTCCTCGCTGGTGCTGGCGCGCCACCTCCGCGGGCTCGACCCGGGGGCCCCGGTGTTCGTCATCGGCGAGCCGCCCATGATCGCCGAGATGCGGGCGCACGGCTTCGAGGTGCGGGAGGACGAGCGCGTGCGCTGGGTCGTGATCGCCTTCGACCGGACCTTCACCTATGCGAAGCTCAACACGGCGCTCCAGGCCGTCAGGCGCGGAGCGCGCCTCATCGCCACCAACCCGGACCGCACCTGCCCCGTCGAAGGCGGGGAGATCCCCGACTGCGCGGGCATGATCGCCGCCGTGGAGGCCGTCACCGGGCGCACGGTGGAGGCCGTGGTCGGCAAGCCGTCGCCGATCATCCTCGAGGTGGCGCTCGCCGCCCTCGGCGTGCGGGCCGACGAGGCGGTGATCGTCGGCGACCGCCTGGAGACCGACATCACCATGGGCAAGCGTCTGGGGCTGGGGACCATCCTCGTGCTGAGTGGGATCACCCGGGCCGGCGATCCCCGAATCGCCGCGCTCGCTCCCGACCACGTGGTACGATCGATCGCGGAGCTGATCGCGACACCATGAGCAGGCTGGTGGGACTCGACGGCATGGCCTTCGACGCCGTGGTGATCGGCGGCGGCATGGCCGGCGCGGGCGTCGCGCGCGACCTGGCGCTCCGCGGCGCCTCGGTGGCCCTCTTCGAGAAGGGCGACTTCTCCTCCGGCACCACCTCGCGGTCCTCCAAGCTGATCCACGGCGGCCTGCGCTACCTGGAGCTGGGCGACTTCCGGCTCGTCCGTGAGTCGCTGCGCGAGAAGGCGACGCTCGAGCGACTCGCGCCCCACCTGGTCCGCCCGCTGCCGTTCCTGGTCCCGATCTACCGGGGCGGCCCGCGCGGGCTGATCCGGGTGCGGATCGGGATGTGGCTCTACCATCTCCTGACCCCCGGCAAGCGCACCGAGCGCTACCGGGTCCTCCGCCAGGGGGACACCCTCGCCCTCGAGCCGTCCATCCGCGCCGAGGGCCTGCGCGGCGCGGGCTATTACTTCGACGACCTCCTGCTGTCCCCGGAGAGGCTGTGCCTCGAGAACACGCTGTCCGCGGTGCGGCACGGCGCGCGGGCGCACAACTACTGCCAGGTCGAGGAGCTGGTGCACGGCGGGCGTGGCGTCGAGAGCGTGCGTGTCCGTGATCTGCTGTCGGGGCAGGTGCACACCGTGCGCGCCTCCGTGATCGTCAACTGTGCCGGCCCCTGGGTGGACCGCATCCGGGAGCTCGCCGGCGTCGCCGCCGGGGGCCGGAGGATTCTCCGCACGACGAAGGGCATCCACTGCCTGCTGCCGCGGATGACGGACCGCGCCGTCTACCTCTCCGGCGAGGACGAGCGGATGATCTTCGTGATCCCCTGGCGCGAGTTCACGCTCGTCGGCACCACGGACACCGACTTCGAGGGCGACCCGGATCGGCTCTGGGCCACCCGGGACGAGGTGACCTACCTCCTGGCGGCGGCGGAGCGCGCGCTGCCGGACCCGCGTGTGGCCTTCGACCGCGTCGTCTACGCCTACGCCGGGGTCCGTCCGCTGTCGTGGGAGGAGGGCGTGTCCGAGTCGAAGGTGTCGCGGGAGCACCGGGTCGTCATGGAGGGCCCCGAGGGCCGCTTCATGTCGGTCACGGGGACCAAGCTCACCTGTTTCCGGAGCCTCGCCGAGGAGGTGGGCGACCTCGTGATGGCCCGCCTCGGCCGCTCGCGACCGTCACGGTCGGCCGCGCTCGCGCTGGACGGGCTCGACGAGGAGGCCGGGAAGGTCGAGGCGCGCGTCTGGATGGACGTGTCGGAGGAGACGGCGGCCACCGGCCTCTCGCGCGAGACCATGCAGGTCCTCGTGGAGACGTACGGCCGCGGCTACGGCCGCGTGATCGAGCTGGCCCGCAAGCTGCCCGACGGGACGGACCGGCTCTGCCCCCGGAACGGGGAGATCGTGGCCCAGCTCCACCAGGCCGTGCGCGAGGAGATGGCCGTGTCCCTCCAGGACGTGCTGCTGCGGCGGACGGGGATCGGATTGAGCCCGTGCCAGGGGCTCGACTGCGCCGAGGCCATCGGCCGACGGATGGCGGAGCTCTGCGGCTGGTCGCCCCGGCGGCTCGACGCGGAGCTGTCCGCCTACCGCCTGCACGTGGACCGGAGTCACAGGTTCCGGACGCACTGAGCCGCCGCGGCGAACCGGTTCCCGATCTTTCGTGGTATATTTTGGGCCGCCCGGGCCCGGGCCAGACCGAGTCGCCACGCGACCGCGACCCAGGTGGAACGCGCATCCGTCACAGAGAGCCACCCAGGCTGACCTACCTCATGACGATCGGAGGACACCCATGCGGCGGACAGTGAGATCCTTCATCCCAGGCTTCGCGGCGCTGGCTCTGCTTGCCGCGCCGCTGCTGGCCCCGGCCCCTGCGCTGGCCAAGACCGAGATCCACTTCTGGCACGCGATGGGCGGTCAGCTCGGCGAGACCGTCGGCGAGCTGGTCAGGCAGTTCAACCAGAGCCAGCGAGAGTACGAGGTCAAGGCCCTCAACAAGGGGACGTACCCCGAGGTCCTGACGGCCGCCATCGCCGCGTATCGGCAGAAGAACCCGCCCCACATCGTCCAGTTCTTCGATGTGGGGACGCAGACCATGCTCTCCTCCGGGGCCATCTACCCGGTGTTCCAGCTCATGAAGGAGCAGGAGGTCGCCGTCAACTGGAAGGACTTCATCGCGCCGGTGGTCAGCTACTACTCCAAGGACGGCAACCTCTACTCCATGCCCTTCAACTCGTCGAGCCCGATCCTCTACTACAACAAGGCCGCCTTCAAGAAGGCGGGACTCGATCCGGGCAACCCCCCGGCCACCTGGAAGCAGGTGGGAGAGGTCTCGAAGAAGATCATCGCCGCGGGCGCGGCGAAGTGCGGCTTCACCACCTCCTGGCCGTCGTGGACCATGCTCGAGAACACCTTCCCCTGGCACGACCAGCCCTTCGCCACCAACGAGAACGGCTACAAGGGGCTCGAGACGAAGCTCCTGATCAACAGCGAGTTCGGGATCAAGCACATCGGCCAGCTCGCGGCGTGGCAGAAGGAGCGGGTCTACTCCTACGGCGGGCGCATGGGGCAGCCCGACCCGAAGTTCGTCAACGGCGACTGCGCCATGCTGATCCAGTCCTCCGCCGTGATCGGCGGCTTCAAGCGGTCCGTGAAATTCGACTGGGCGACGGGCCAGCTCCCCCACTGGGGGGCGCCCTACAAGAAGCAGAACGCGATTGTGGGCGGCGGCACGCTCTGGGTCATGAAGGGGCAGAAGGCGGGTGACTACAAGGGTGTGGCCCAGTTCCTCAAGTTCATCTCGGATCCGCATCAGCAGATGTGGTGGAGTGTCACCACGGGCTATGTCCCGATCACCCAGACGGCGATCAAGAACCTGGAGGCGGGCTACCACTTCAAGAAGAACCCCGAGCAGTGGACGGCACTCAGCCAGCTGGGCGCCACGCCCACCGCCAACAGCCGCGGGCACCGGCTCGGCAACATGGCCCAGATCCGGGATGCCATCGAGCCGGAGCTGGAGAACATCTTCGCCGGGAAGAAGACGACGAAGGAGGGGCTGGAGGCCGCCGTGGCGAAGGGCAATGAGATCCTGAAGGAGTTCGCGGCGGCCAACAAGCCCTGAGTCGATGAAGCGGAGCGTCTTCAAGAACCGGGGGTTGCCGTATCTGCTGGTGCTGCCGCAGCTGGCGGTGACCCTCGTGTTCTTCTTCTGGCCGGCCTTCGAGTCGCTCCGTCTGAGCTTCTTCCGGACCTCTGCCTTCGGCGACCGGGTCGTCTTCGTCGGGCTCGAGAACTTCCGCAAGCTCCTGGTCTCCGGTGACTACTACCAGTCGGTCGTCAACAGCTTCATCTTCGCCTTCGGCGTCACGGCGCTGGGGGTGGGGGCGGGGCTCTTCGTGGCGGCGCTGGCCACCCAGAACGTGCGCGGGCTCACGGCCTACCGGACCGCGGTGCTCTGGCCCTACGGCATCGCGCCCCCCATCGCGGGCATCATCTTCCTGTTCATCTTCCACCCCTCCTACGGGGTGCTCCCGTACTGGCTGTCCTTCGTGACAGCCTACGAGTTCAACTGGCTCCTCAAGGGCTGGGTGGCCATGGCGCTGGTGGTGATCGCCACGGCGTGGACGCACGTGGGCTACAACATCGCCTTCTTCCTCGCTGGCCTGCTGGCCGTCCCGACCTCGGTGCTCGAAGCCGCCAGTGTGGACGGTGCGGGGGCCCTGCGGCGCTTCCGCCTCATCGTCTTCCCGCTGCTGGCGCCCATCACCTTCTACCTGGTCGTCGTCAACCTGTTCTTCTCGTTCTTCAGCTCGTTCGGCATGATCCACGCCGTGACCCAGGGCGGGCCGGGCGGGGCCACCGAGATCATGGTCTTCAAGGTCTACAAGGACGGCTTCATCGGGCTCAACCTGGGCTCTTCCGCCGCCCAGTCGGTGATCCTCATGCTCGTCGTCATCGGGCTCACCGCGCTCCAGTTCCGCTTCGTGGAAAAGAGGATCACGTATTGAGCGGGGACGGCGCCCTCGCTGCCCCGGCCCGGGCCGCCTCGCTGCCGGCCGTCCTCGAGACCCGGCGCAGGCCGCTCGACTGGCACGCGCTCGTGGTCCATGCCCTGCTGCTCGCCTGCGTGGCGCTCATCGCCTTTCCGCTCTATTACGCTTTCGTCATCTCCACCCAGACCGTGGAACAGGTCATCGCCCGACCCCCGGTGCTCCGTCCCGCGGGGCATGCGGTGCAGAACTACCTGGAGGCATGGACCCGGGCGAAGATGGGGCGGCTCCTGTGGAACAGCGCCGTGGTGGCCGTGGTCTCGGCCCTCGGCAAGATCGTCATCTCCGTGCTGTCGGCCTTCGCCATCGTCTACTTCAACTTCCGCGGCCGGACCGCCTGCTTCTGGCTCATCCTCGTCACGCTGATGCTGCCGGTCGAGGTGCGGATCATGTCCACCTACGAGGTGATCGGCAACCTCGGCTGGCTCGACTCCTACGCTGGGCTCACCGTGCCGCTCATGGCCTCGGCCACCGCGACCTTCCTCTTCCGCCAGTTCTATCTCACCATCCCCCACGAGATGGTGGAGGCGGCGCAGCTCGACGGGGCCGGCCCCATGCGTTTCCTCTGGTCGTTCCTCGTGCCGCTCTCCTGGGCCAACATCGCGGCGCTCTTCGTGGTGCTCTTCATCTACGGGTGGAACCAGTACCTGTGGCCCCTCATGATCACCAACACCGAGGCGATGCGCGTGGTGGTCATCGGCCTGCAGGATCTCATCCCGCGCACGGGCACCCACATCCCCGAGTGGAACATCATGATGGCGGCGGCCATGATGGCGCTGCTGCCACCGGTGGCGGTCATCCTGTTCATGCAGCGCTGGTTCGTGAAGGGGCTGGTGGAGTCGGAGAAGTGAGATCTCCCGGGCTGGTGGCGACCGGGCTCGGGCTCGTGGCCCTCGTGGCCAGCGCCGGTCACGCGCGCGCCGCCGCGCCCGTCCTCTTCGCGGCCCACCGGGGGGGCTCGCTCCTCTGGGCGGAGAACAGCCTGCTCGCCTTCGGCCGGGCCGCGGCCCTCGGCGCCGACTTCCTCGAGTTCGACGTGCATCTCTCGCGGGACGGGGAGCCGGTGGTGATCCACGATGCCACGCTCGACCGCACCAGCACGGGCCGCGGCCCGGTGCGGGAGCGCACGCTGGCCGAGCTCAAGCAGATCCGGCTCAGGGACAGCGCCGGCACGATGACCGAGGAGCCGGTGCCGACGCTGGAGGAGGTCGTGAGGCTGGCGGCGTCCGGGAAGCGCCAGCTGCTGCTTGAGATCAAGGTGGACGAGCGGAAGGCGCGCTACCCGGGCATCGAGGAGAAGGTGCTGGCCGTCCTGGACCGCCACGCCATGGCGCCCTCCGCCGTCATCATGGCCTTCGAGGCCGACAGCTGGCGCCGGGTGCGGGCGCTCCGGCCCGACATCCGCACCGCGGCCCTCTATGCGCCGCGGATGGTGGAGGGCCACCCCTCGGGGCTGGCCGGGGTGATGGACGAGGTGAGGCAGGCTGGGGTGGCCTTCATCGGGCTGCACCAGGCCCTGGTCGATGCCCGGGCGGTGGCGCTCGCGCGCAAGATGGGACTCGGCTTGGGCGTCTGGACGGTGAACGAGCGCGAGGCCATGCGCCGCTTCATCGACCTGGGCGTCGGCATCGTCATCACCGACCGCCCCGACTGGGCGAAAGACCTCCTCGCCCGATGAGCGCCGGAGGCGCGAAGAGGCCGAGCCGCCACCCGATGTCCTCCACGTTCAAGCAACCTGAATGACCCGGGGGCGTTTCATCCTCGCGCTCGACCAGGGGACCACCGGGTCCACGGTCCTGGTGGTGGACCCCGAGGGGCAGATCCGCGGCCGCGGCTATGTCGAGCTGCCGCAGCACTACCCGCGGCCCGGCTGGGTGGAGCACGACCCGGAGCAGATCTGGCGGACCACCGTCGAGGCCATGGGCCAGGCGCTGGGGGCCGCCCGGATCTCACCGGCCGAGGTGGCGGCCGTCGGCATCACGAACCAGCGCGAGACCACCCTCCTCTGGGAGCGCGGCTCGGGTCGGCCCCTCCACCATGCGATCGTCTGGCAGTGCCGGCGGACGGCGGGCCTCTGCGACAGGCTCAAGGCCGACGGTGTCGAGGCCGAGGTCCGGCGCAAGACGGGGCTCGTCGTGGACGCCTACTTCTCCGGGACGAAGATCGCGTGGCTGCTGGACCACGTGGAGGGCGCGCGGGCCCAGGCCGAGCACGGAGCGCTGGCCTTCGGCACGGTGGACTCGTGGCTCCTCTGGCGGCTCACGGGCGGCCGCGTCCACGCCACCGATCCCTCCAACGCTTCCCGGACGCTCTGTTTCGACATCCGGGCGCTGCGGTGGGACGAGGGGCTCGCGGGGATGCTCGGCGTCCCCATGCCGCTCTTCCCCGAAGTGCGGCCCTCGGCGGGGGTGTTCGGGGAAACTGCCACGGGCGGGCCGCTGCCGGGGGGGATCCCGGTGGCGGGCATCGCCGGCGACCAGCAGGCCGCGCTCTTCGGCCAGGCGTGCCTCGAGCCGGGCATGGCCAAGAACACCTATGGCACGGGCTGCTTCCTCCTGCTGAACACCGGCGAGCGTCTCGTGACCTCCGACCGTGGGCTGCTGACCACGGTGGCCTGGTCGGTGGGTGGGCGCATCACCTACGCGCTGGAGGGCAGCGTGTTCATCGCGGGGGCGGCGGTGCAGTGGCTGCGGGATGGGCTCGGCATCATCGCCCGGGCCGGGGAGACCCAGGCGCTGGCGGAATCGGTGCCCGATACGGGCGGTGTCTATCTGGTGCCGGCCTTCGTGGGGCTGGGGGCGCCGTACTGGGACCCCTACGCGCGGGGAACCATCGTGGGGCTCACGCGGGGAACCACGCGGGCGCACCTGGCCCGGGCGGCGCTGGAGGCCATCGCCTACCAGAGCCGGGATGTGCTGGACACCATGGCCGAGGAGGCGGGCGTGGCGATCCGGACGCTCCGGGTGGACGGCGGCGCCGCGGGCAACGACTTCCTCTGCCAGTTCCAGGCGGACATGCTGGGCGTGGAGGTGCTGCGCCCCTCGGTCACCGAGACGACAGGCCTCGGGGCGGCCTGGCTGGCGGGGGTCGGGGTGGGGCTGTGGAAGACGGAAGAGCTCGGCAGCCGCTGGCGGCTCGAGCGCCGGTTCACGCCCGCACTCGAGCCGGGCGAACGGCATGCCGTCTATGATGGCTGGCGGCGCGCCGTGGAGCGGTCGCGCGCCTGGGTGCAACCAACCGACAGGAGGGCTCCATGACACGGATCATCGCAGTGGCGCTGATGCTGGCCGGACTGGCCGTGACGGAATGGACCGGGCCGGCGGCGGCCCAGGCGCCGATCGAGAGCGAGCTGGCGCTGATCACGCCGGTCTCGAAGTTCATCCACGACGCGGCGCTCAAGGCGTTCGCCGAGTATGCCAAGGAGAAGTGGAAGATCACCGTCAAGGTGAGCGCGATTCCCGCGGGCACGCCGGTGGCCTACGGGCGCATCACCGAGTGGAAGGGCAAGCCCGACGTCGACATCTTCTGGGGCGGCGAGTCGGCGCTCTTCGAGAAGCTGGCCGAGCAGAGGCTGCTCCAGAAGGTCGAGATCTCGAAGGAGGCGTGGGACTCGATCCCGGCCGCCATCGGCAAGCCCAAGCCCATCCCGCTCAAGGACAAGGACGGCTACTGGGTGGGCACGGCGCTGGAGCCCTACGGCCTCGTCTACCACCCGAAGCGGATCCAGCGCCTCGGGGTGCCCGAGCCGAAGGACTGGGAGGACCTCCTGAACCCCAAGCTCAAGGGGGAGGTGGCCCAGTGCGCGCCGACGCGCTCGTCCTCCTCCAACGCGACCTACGAGGTCATCCTCTCCATGCACGGCGAGGAGAAGGGCTGGGACTGGCTCCGCAAGCTGGCGGCCAACACCGGGCACTTCACCGCCAGGAGCCGGGACGTGCCGACGGTGGTGGCCAAGGGGGAGTTCGCGGCCGGCTTCGCCGTGCCCTCCTACATGGCCTTCGAGGAGAAGCTCGCGGGCTTCGACATCAAGTTCGTGGCGCCGAAGAACGCCTTCGTGACGCCCGAGCCCATGGCGGTCCTGGCGGGGGCGCGCAACCCGAAGGCGGCGCGCGCCTTCATCGAGTTCCTGCTGACGGAGCGCGGCCAGAAGGTCTTCATGGAGCGCGGGCTGTTCCCGATCACGCCCAGGTACAAGGTCCAGGGCGCGCCGGGGTCCACGGCGGAGCTGGCGGTGCAGTTCACGGGGGGCGTCCGCTCCTACTTCGACCAGGAGGTCGCCAACGTCTACGACGAGGGCGTGGCGGCCAAGCGCTCCGCGGCGCTCAAGACCAAGTACCGCTCGGACATCGAGGCCAAGTGGGAAGAGCTGAAGAAGAAGTGACGTGAAGATCGCCATCTCGGGGCTCGTCAAGCGCTTCGGGACCGTCACCGCCGTCGACCACGCCGAGCTCGTCGTGGCCGACGGCGAGCTGTTCACGCTGCTGGGCCCCTCGGGATGCGGCAAGACCACGCTGCTCCGGCTGCTGGCCGGCTTCTCACAGCCCGAGGACGGCGAGATCCGCTTCGGCGACCGCGTGGTGAACGGGCTGCCGCCCTACGAGCGCAACATCGGCATGGTCTTCCAGAACTACGCGCTCTGGCCGCACATGACCGTCCGCGCCAACGTGGCCTACGGCCTCAAGCTGCGCCGGCTCTCCGCCGGGGAGATCGAGTCGCGCCTGGGCGAGGGGCTCCGCAAGGTGAACCTGGCGGGGTTCGAGCAGCGCTACCCTGGCCAGCTCTCGGGCGGCCAGCAGCAGCGCGTGGCGCTGGCGCGGGCGCTGGTCCTCAACCCCGACATCCTGCTGCTGGACGAGCCGCTGTCCAACCTCGACGCGAAGATCCGGGTCCAGGTCCGCGCCGAGATCCGCAAGCTCCAGCAGGAGCTGCGCATCACCACCGTGTACGTGACCCACGACCAGGAGGAGGCGCTCTCGCTCTCGGACCGGGTGGCCGTCATGAGGGACGGCCGCGTGCTCCAGATCGGCACGCCGAAGCAGCTCTACGAGCGGCCGCGGACGCGCTTCGTGGCCGACTTCGTGGGGACGAACAACCTGGTGCCGGGGCAGGTGCGGGAGCGGCGCGGGGACCGCCTCGTGGTGGAGACGGCGCTGGGGAGGCTCGAGGCCATGCCCGGCGAGGCCGCGGTCCGGGTGGAGCGCTGCGTGCTGGCCATCCGGCCCGAGAACGTGGCTATCGCCGCGGCTTCGGCCGCGCCTCCCGCCAACGGCAACGCGATCCGGGGGCGCGTCTCCTTCGCCTCCTACCTCGGTAGCACCCTCCGCTACGACGTGGAGACCGAGAGCGGCCAGGTGCTCAAGGCCGACATCCGGGATCCCTGGCACCACGATCCCCTTCCGCTCGGCGCGGCGGTGGCGCTCCACTTCCCGCTCTCCGTCACGCTGGCGGTGGCCGACGATGCGTAGCGCCCGCCTCCCGCTCCTCCTGGGAGTGGGGCTGATCTGGGCGTTCCTGATCCTCTTTCTCGTCTACCCGCTCTGCCGGATCTTCTACGACGCGGTGACGGACGGGGCCGGCCACTTCACGCTGGCGAACTTCCAGGACTTCTTCACCGACGAGTTCTACCGGCGCTCCCTCTGGAACTCCCTGCTCCTGGGCGTGGCGACGGTCATCACCTCCTCCGCCCTCGGCATCGCCGTCGCCTTCCTCCTCGTCCGCTTCGACTTCTGGGGCCGCAGCCTCTTCAGCTACCTCACGATCATCCCCATCATCTCGCCGCCGCTCGTGGGGGTGCTGGGCTTCACCTTCATCCTGGGCCGGGCGGGGACCGTGAACGTGCTCCTGATGGACTGGCTCGACATGCTGCGGCCCGTCAACTTCCTCTACGGGATCCACGGGGTGGTGCTGGTGGAGACCCTCCACCTCTTCCCGATGATCACGCTCAACGTGGTGGACGCCCTCGGCAAGATCGACCCGTCGCTGGAGGAGGCGGCGGAGAGCGTGGGGGCGCGCGGGTGGAGGAAGTTCTGGACCGTGACGCTGCCGCTGACGACACCCGGCTACATCGCCGGCGCGCTGCTGGTCTTCATCTGGACCTTCTCGGACTTCGCGACGCCGCTGGTCCTGGGGGTGCAGGATCTCCTGGCGGCCCAGGCCTACCTCAACATCGTCCAGTTCGTGGACAAGCGGATCTTCCGGATGGGCATCGTGATCTCGGCGCTCATGGTGCTCCTGGCGGTGCTCTTCCTGCTGGCTGCCCGGCACTACGTCGGGCTCAAGGACTACTCCTCGCTCTCCTATTCGAAGATCGCGCGGCGCCGGCTGTCGACGCCGAGGCAGGTGCTGGCGGTCGCGTTCCTCTCCGGCGCGCTCCTCCTCTCCTTCATCCCGTACATCGGCGTGACGCTCGCCTCCCTCGGCAAGGGGTGGTCGCTCACGCCTCTGCCCGTGGCCTACACCATCCAGTACTACGAGCGTGTGATCGTGGAGACGCCGAAGTACATCCTCAACAGCTTCCTGTACTCCGGGATCGCGGTCGGGCTCTGTATCGCCGTCGGGGTCCCGATCGCGTGGCTGCTCGGCCGCTCCACGGTGCCGGGGCGCGGGGCGCTGGACGCCCTCAACACCCTGATCCTGGCCATCCCGGGCACCGCCATCGGCATCGCCTACATCCGGGCCTTCCACTTCGACCTGCCCGGCTTCGACCGGGGGCTCACGTCCTTCTGGATCATCATGCCGCTGGTGCTCGCGGTGCGGCGGCTGCCCTATACGGTGCGGGGCTCCTACGCCTCGCTCCAGCTGGTGCACCTCTCCATGGAGGAGGCGGCCGCCAGCGTGGGGGCCACGGGGTTGCGGTCCTTCCGGGACATCACGCTCCCCCTGATCTGGAAGGGGGTGCTGGTCGGGAGCCTCTTCTCCTTCATGACGTCGCTGCAGGAGGCCTCGGCCGTCCTCTTCCTCGCCCTCGGCGGCTGGGAGTCCATCACCAACGGCATCTTCGCCTTCTACATCGCGGGCAGCGCCAACGAGGCCGCCGCGCTCGGCGTGATCCTCATCCTCGTGGCTGCCCTCAGCACCCTCGTCATCAACCGCATCGCGGGGACGCGGATGGGAGGTGTCTTTGGCTGAGGCCGTGCGCTGGACCCCGCGGAGAAGGGTGGCCTTGTGCGTGACCGCCGCCTCCGCCCTGCAGATTGACCCGAGAAATCAAGGTGTTTGCCCACTTGTGCGGGCGGTGGCGCTGTGATAGTGTTCCTGTTCACATGGGGGTCTCGGAGCCGTCCCCCTGGCGTACCCTCGGAACGCTGGCGACCGTGGGGATCACCTTCGTGGTGTCCACCGCGGGCGCCACGGTGGGAGGGTACTTCATCGATCGGTGGCTCGATACAAGCCCATGGCTCACGCTGATCGGCATGGGCGTGGGAATCGCCGCTGGCTTCCGGGACCTTTTCCGTTCGATCACGCGGGCCGAAAAACAGGAGCGCGATGGACCGTGACCTGGTGATGCGCGTCAGCCGCGCGACGCTCGGCGCGGCGGTGCCGGCGGCCGCCGGGGGCGCCCTCCTGGCGGGGCTCCCCGGCGCCCTCGGGGTACTCGGGGGCGCGCTCGTCTCCGTCGCCAGCTTCCGCTGGCTCGCGCGGGCGGCCTCGCAGCCGACGACCCTGATCGGCGGCGGCCGTCCCCGGCCCCTCCGGGTCCTCGCCCTCGGCCTGCGGCACCTCGTCCTGTTCGGGGTCATCGTGGCGTTGCTCCAGGCCGGGCTCCACCCCGTGGGAGTCATGGTGGGGCTCGCGGTGCTCCCGCCCACCGTGATCGCACTGGGGTGGCAGGGCGCCCGGACGGCTCTCTAGAGGAGTCCATGGAAGCCATCGAGCATCCCCCGCTGCTGCACATCGCGGGCGTCCCCGATCACGTGCTCTACACCTGGCTCGTGATGGCCGTGCTGATCGCCGTCTCCGCCGTCGCCTCCCGGAACGTGCAGCTCGTCCCCCGGGGGACTCAGAACTTCATGGAGGTCGTGCTCGAGCAGTTCCTGTCCCTGCTCGACGACGTGATCGGGCACGAGGGACGCCGCTACCTGCCCTGGATCGCCACCCTCGGCCTGTTCATCCTGGTGTCGAACCTCATGGGCCTCGTGCCGGGCCTCATCGCCCCCACCGGCAACCTCAACACCACGGCCGCCTGCGCCATCACGGTGTTCATCCTCTACCACTCCATCGGCATCCGGAAGCAGGGGTTCGTGACCTACCTGAAGCACTTCGCCGGCCCGGTCCCGTTCCTGGCCCCCCTCATGTTCCCCATCGAGCTCGTGAGCCACTTCGCGCGCCCACTCTCGCTGGCCCTCCGCCTCTTCGGCAACATGTTCGGCGGGCACATCCTGCTGGCGATCATCTTCCTCCTGACCGGCTTCGACGGGCTCTTCGGCTGGGCCCTGACGGGCCAGCTCACGGGGCTCCTCGTGGGCACGCCGGCCGGCGTGCTCATGATCGCGTTCACCACGGGCTTCCTGCTGCCACTCAAGATCCTGGTCGCGTTCCTGCAGGCCTTCATCTTCTGCATGCTGTCCATGCTGTACATCGCCGGCGCGGTCGAGGAAGCCGAGCACCACTAGTCGTTCCCAACCCCACCAAGGAGGCGAAAGTCGTGCGACGCTCACTGATGCTGACGCTGATGACGTTGACCGTTCTCTCCGTTCCAGGGATCTCCCTCGCGGCCGAGGGGGCGGCCCCTGCGACGGGCGGCTGGGTGGGCCCTTTCGCCGTGATCGCGGCCGGGTTGGGCATGGCCCTGGCCTCCGGTCTCTGCGCGCTGGGGCAGGGCAAGGCGGCGGCCGCCGCCGTGGACGCCATGGCGCGCCAGCCCGGGGCCGCCGCCCGCATCCAGACGGCCATGATCATCGGCCTGGCGCTCATCGAGTCGCTGGCCCTGTATGTGTTCGTCATCGCCGCCATCCTCCTCTTCGTGCAGCCGGTGAAGTAGTGATCGGGGACGGGTGTCCCACGACCCGTCCGGGACACCCGTCCCCGTCCACGCTGCACGGCCGGACGCCTGGAGGGACATGACCGCACGCTCCCACTTCAAGATCCCGAAGATCCCGGAGATGACCATCCGTCGTCTGTCGGTCTACACCCGCTGCTTGCTCCACCTGGAGGAGGACGGGGTCAAGACGATCTCCTCCCAGGAGCTGGCCGAGCGTTTCAACCTCAATTCCGCGCAGGTCCGGAAGGACCTGGCCTACTTCGGCGAGTTCGGCGTGCGGGGCATCGGCTACTACGTCTCGGGGCTCAAGGCCGAGCTGCAGAAGATCCTGGGGCTGGACCGGGAGTGGGCAGTGGCCCTGGTGGGTTTCGGGAACCTCGGCTCCGCGCTGTTCCACTACAAGGGCTTCGCCAGGCAGGGCTTCCGGATCGCCGTCGTCTTCGACGACGACCCCGGCAAGGTCGGCAAGTCCGCGGACGGGGTGCCCATCCTGCCGCTCCGCGACCTCCCCAGGGAGGCCAAGGCGCGCGATCTCCAGATCGCCATCGTGGCGGTTCCCGCGGAGGCGGCCCAGTCGGTGACCGAGAAGCTGGTGGCCGCCGGGGTCAAGGCCATCCTGAACTTCGCGCCCACCCGCATCAAGACGGGGCGGGACGTGCGTCTGAAGAACGTGGACCTGTCCATCGAGCTGGAGTCCCTCAGCTTCTACCTCGCCCAGGGCGGCCGGTAGCCCGAGCCCGCCTGGCCGCAGTACATGACGGACGCCTCTTCCGTCCCCCCCGCTCTCTCCGGCTGGAGTGCTCTCAGGGAGCTGGCCGGCGCCGTCGCCTCGGGCACCCCCTGCCTCGGGGCCCACGCGCTCTGGGGCGCCTCCCGCGCTCTCGTCATCGCAGCCCTCCGGACGACCGCGAGGCGCCCGGTGCTGGTCCTGGCGCCGGCCCAGGCCGAGGTGCACCACATGGCCCTGGACCTCGCCTTCTTCCTCTCCTCCCTCGGGGGTGACGGGGACGCCCTCGCCTCCAGAGCCCGCGTCCTCGAGTTCCCGCCGGCCGCGCTGCCGGCCTGGCGGGGTCGCCACGGCGAGCACGACGCCGAGCGCGTCCTCGTGTGTCACCGGCTCCTGGAGGGGGAGGCGCCGGTGGTCGTGTGCACCCCGGCCGCGCTCTCCTCGCCGCTGCCCACGCCTGCCGAGTTCCGCGCCCGGGCCCTGCGTCTCTCGTTCGGCGACACCATCGAGCGCGAGCGCCTGCTCGCGCGCCTCGAGGCGGGGGGATACGAGCGGGTAGAGGCCGTGGCGGAGGTCGGGCAGTGGAGCCTGCGCGGCGGCATCGTGGACATCTTCTCCCCGGCCCGGGAGTGTCCGGTGCGCGTGGAGTTCTTCGGCGACGAGGTGGAGTCCCTCCGCCTGTTCGACCCCACTTCCCAGCGGTCCGTCGAGGAGGTCTCGGAGCTGGTGGTGCTCCCCCTCGGGGGCGCCACCGCGGAGACCACGCTCGCGGCGTACCTGCCGCTGGACACGCTCGCCGTCCTCCCGGACCCGGCCGTGCTCGAGGCGCCGCAGGACGACGCGCCGTCCGCCGTGCCTCTCGCGCGGCTGCTCGCCGCCTTTCAGCGGCTCGACCTGTCTCTCGTCGCCGAGGGGCGTGCCGGCACTCCGGGCATTGCCCTGGGCGCACGCTCCGTCGGCGGGTTCCGCGGCCAGTTCAAGGCCCTGGCCGTGGAGCTCGAGCGCTGGCGGAGCGAGGGCTTCGCGGTGCGGCTCGTGGTCAACGACGAGCCCCAGGCCCAGCGCCTGAGCCGGATCCTCTCGGAGCACGGGCTCGAGGCCTGGCCGGGGACGCACCTCTGGAGCCCCGAGGGCCTCGGAATCCTCGTCGGGGACTGCTCCACCGGCTTCCAGCTCCCGGCCCTGGGCCTCGTGGTGCTCACCGAGGAGGAGCTCTTCGGCGCGCGCCGCCGCCGGTTGCGGCGCCCACTGTTCCAGCGGGGCGCCGCCATCGCGTCCTTCACGGACCTCGCGCCCGGGGACCTCGTCGTCCACGAGGCCCACGGGGTGGGCCGATACCACGGTCTCCGGACCATGTCGGCCGAGGGGCGAGCGGCCGACTTCCTCCTGCTGGAGTACGCCGAGGGCGGGCGGCTGTACCTGCCGGTGGAGAGGCTGGACCTGATCTCCAAGTACATGGGCGCGCCCGAGGGCGCCGCGCGTCTCGACCGTCTCGGCGGTGGCGCCTGGCAGCGGGTCAAGGGGTCGGTCCGTGCCGCGCTCCGTCAGATGGCCGAGGAGCTCCTCCGCCTCTATGCCACCCGCGCGCTCGCCGAGCGAGAGGCGTTCCCGGCCGACACGCCCTGGCAGCGCGAGTTCGACGCGGCCTTCCGGTTCGAGGAGACGCCTGGCCAGCTCCGCGCCATCGAGGATACCAAGGCGGACCTGGAACGGGCCCAGCCCATGGACCGGCTCGTCGCGGGCGACGTGGGCTACGGCAAGACCGAAGTGGCGCTGCGGGCCGCGTTCAAGGTGGTGGCCGACGGGCGCCAGGTCGCCGTCCTGGTGCCCACGACGGTGCTGGCCCAGCAGCACTTCAACACCTTCACCGACCGCTTCGCCTCCTTCCCCGCTCGGGTCGAGCTGCTCTCGCGCTTCCGGAGTCCCAGGGAGCAGAAGGCCGTGCTGGCGGGGCTCAGGAGCGGCACGGTGGACGTCGTCATCGGCACCCACCGACTCCTGTCCAGGGACGTGGAGTTCAAGCGGCTGGGGCTCCTCGTGGTGGACGAGGAGCACCGTTTCGGCGTCACCCACAAGGAGCGCGTGAAGCAGCTGCGGGCCTCGGTGGACGTCCTCACGCTCACCGCCACGCCGATCCCGCGCACCCTCTACATGGCCATGTCCGGGGTGCGTGATCTCTCGGTGATCGAGACGCCGCCGCTGGACCGGCTGCCCGTCGAGACGGTCGTGACCCGCTTCAGCCGGAGCGTGATCCAGGAGGCGATCGAGCGGGAGCTGGGCCGCGGGGGGCAGGTCTTCTTCGTCCACAACCGGGTGCAGTCGCTGCCGTCCATGACCGCCTTCATCCGGGGGCTGTGTCCGGAGGCGCGTGTCGTGATGGCGCACGGGCAGATGGCCGAGCGCGAGCTCGAGGCCGTCATGGTGAAGTTCGTGGACGGCCAGGCCGACGTGCTGGTCTCCACGGCCATCGTGGAGTCGGGGCTCGATATCCCCGCCTCGAACACCATCATCATCAACCGGGCCGATCGCTTCGGACTGGCGCAGCTCTACCAGCTCCGGGGCCGGGTCGGGCGGGAGCGTCTGCAGGCCTACGCGTACCTCCTCATCCCCGCCGACGGCCGGCTGGACGAGACCGCGCAGCGGCGGCTCCGCGTCGTCGAGGAGCTGACGGAGCTGGGCGCCGGCTTCAAGCTGGCGCTCCGCGACCTCGAGATCCGCGGGGCGGGAAACCTGCTCGGGCCGGAGCAGCACGGACACATCGCCGCGGTGGGGTTCGACCTCTACACCAAGCTTCTCGAGGAAGCTGTGAGAGAATTGAAGGGCGAGCCCGCCCCGGCCTCCGTGGACCCGACCGTCACGGTGGAGGTGGAGGCGCTGCTGCCCGAGGACTACGTTCCGGAGGTCAACCAGCGGCTCGCGCTCTACAAGCGGCTTGCCGACATCGTCGAGGGGGAGGAGATCGGGCGTCTCCGATCGGAACTGCTGGACCGCTTCGGGCCCGTGCCGGCCGCGGTCGAGGCCCTGCTCGACGTCGTGGGGCTGCGCGTGACGGCGCGCGCCCTGGGGGTCGAGCGGGTCGAAGCGCAGGGGGGCCGGGCGCTCCTGACGTTCGCGCCGTCGACGCCCGTCACCCCGGAACGGCTGCTGCAGGCCATCAGCCGGAGCCGTGGGGCCATGAGGATGCTCAGGGAGTTCACCGTGGAAGCGAAGATCCCAGGAGGGCCGTGGCCGGCGGTCCGGACGGCGCTCATCGCCCTGCTGGAGTCGGTGCGGCCGTGACGGGCTCCTGCGCGGCGCTGGTCGTGCTCCTGGCCGTGTCCCTCGCGGGGTGCTCCATTCCCTCCTGGGTCCCGCTGATCGGCCAAGCCAGGGCGGTGCCGAATGTGCCGCCGGGAGCGGCCCCGCCCCCGGCCTCCCCGCTGCAAACGAAGGCGCCCACGGGCGCGCCGGTCTTGCCGGGGGGACCCGTTGCCCGGGCGCCGCAGGCGGAGGAGGTCCTGGACCGGGTGATCTGCGTCGTCAACAACGACGCCATCACGCTCTTCCAGCTCGACGAGGCCGAGGCGTACCAGGTTTACGAGAGCAAAGAGGAGCCGAAGGACGCGGCGGCCCGGCAGGCGCTGCGGGATCAGCTCCTCCAGCGCCTCATCGACAACCGCCTCCAGCTCCAGCAGGCGGAGCGGGACCGGATCGTCGTGGAGGAGGCCGAGATCGCCGAGCAACTGGCCGAGATCAGAAAGAAGCTCGGCGCCGCCACCGAGGCCCAGCTGGAGGAGACGCTGAAGGCCCAGGGCGTCACCCTCGAGGGCGTCAAGCGCCGCGTTCGCGACCAGCTGATGGTCCAGCGGGTGGTCCGCCGGAAGGTCTCGCTGCGGGTCAGCGTGACCGAGCAGGAGATCGACCGCTACCTCGCCGAGAACCGCGAGAAGCTCGAGACCGGTCTCTCCTTCGGAGCCCGGCACATCCTCTTCCTGCCCGAGGCCGGTCGGGGAGAGGACGGGTGGACCGTCGCCCGCCGGAGGGCCGGGGAGGTCTACGCCCTGCTGCTCGGTGGGACGGACTTCCCCGAGATGGCCCGGAAGCACTCCGACGACGGGTCGGGGAAGGACGGGGGAGCGCTCGGCACGCTCAAGCGCGGCGAGCTGGCGCCCGAGATCGAGGCGGCCATCCTCAAGCTCCAGCCCGGGGAGGTGTCCGCGCCATTCCGCTCCGAGGTCGGCTATCACCTCTTCAAGCTCGAGTCGAAGGAGACGCTGGTGGGCGACGGCCTGGTGCAGGCCAGGAACCAGATCCGCGAGATCCTCTTCCGGGAGAAGCACCAGGCCCGGTTCCGGGATTGGCTCGCCGAGATCAAGCAGCGGGCCATCATCGACCGGCGGCTGTGAGGCGGGCGGCAAGAATCCGGTTGACAGTTACGCGGACGGTGTGGGAGAGTGGCTTCAGTAGAGCGGCACCGGTGTAGCGGTTGAACCCCTCGTACACAGCGTAACCCCCCGGAGACAGCCATTTCGCCGCGCATTCCTAAGCGAAACTCGCCGAGGATGTCCGCGAACTCCGCTCCGACCCCATCGGAAGCCGGAGGGGGAGGAGGCATGAAGATGAACCTGTCCGAGCTCAAAGACAAGACCATCACCGAGCTGAACCAAGTCGCCAAGGACCTTGGCGTCCAGGGCTTCAGCGGCCTCCGCAAGCAGGAGCTGATCTTCAAGATCCTCCAGGGGCAGGCGGAGAAGGACGGGCTCATCTTCGCCGAGGGGGTGCTCGAGGTGCTGCCGGACGGTTTCGGGTTCCTCCGGGCGCCCGACTACAACTACCTGCCCGGGCCGGATGACATCTACGTGTCCCCGTCTCAGATCCGGCGCTTCGACCTCCGGACCGGCGACACCATTTCGGGTCAGGTTCGACCTCCGAAAGACAGCGAGCGGTACTTCGCCCTGCTCAAGGTCGAGGCCATCAACTTCGAGACGCCCGAGCAGGCGAAGGACAAGACGATCTTCGACAACCTCACACCGCTCTACCCGATGGAGCGGCTGCGGCTGGAGCACGATTCCGACAACCTCACGACGCGCGCCATGGACCTGCTCTGTCCCATCGGCAAGGGCCAGCGCGGGCTCATCGTCGCGGCCCCGCGGACCGGCAAGACCGTTCTCCTGCAGAACCTGGCCAACGCCATCGCCAAGAACCACCCGGAGGTCTACCTCATCGTGCTTCTCATCGACGAGCGACCCGAGGAGGTCACCGACATGCAGCGCTCCGTGAAGGGAGAGGTCATCTCCTCGACCTTCGACGAACCGCCGCAGCGGCACGTGCAGGTGGCCGACATGGTCATCGAGAAGGCCAAGCGTCTGGTGGAGCACAAGCGCGACGTCGTCATCCTCCTCGACTCCATCACCCGGTTCGCCCGGGCCCACAACGCCGTCATCCCGTCCTCCGGCAAGGTGCTGTCGGGCGGGCTGGACGCGAACGCGCTGCAGCGGCCCCGGCGCTTCTTCGCCGCCGCCCGGAACGTCGAGGAAGGCGGCTCGCTCACCATCATGGCCACCGCCCTCATCGACACGGGCTCCCGGATGGACGACGTGATCTTCGAGGAGTTCAAGGGCACGGGCAACATGGAGGTCCATCTGGACCGCCGCCTGATGGACAAGCGCATCTTTCCCACCATCAACATCGAGCAGACCGGCACCCGCAAGGAAGAGCTCTTGCTGGAGAAGGACGAGCTCCAAAAGGTCTGGCTGCTCCGGAAGGCCCTGTCCCAGCTGAATCCCGTGGAGGCCATGGAGCTCCTGCTGGACAAGCTCCGGCTGACGAAGACGAACCGGGACTTCCTCAACCAGATGAACCAGCTCGGCTAGGTCTCTCCCCCGGGGCGGGCTCCCGGGCTGTCGCCCGCCCGACCCGGGCGTACCGCGACGCTCGGTCCTTCTCGCGGGCGCCGCCGGCCGATCCCAGCTCGGTGGTCACCCCCGCATGGCCGTGGCAAGTGGCGCAATTCCTTGCTTTTTCCCACTTGCGCTGGTACCGTATGTGCTTCATCCAGGAGGTGAGCCGTGAAGGCTGGCATTCATCCCGACTATGTCGATACGACCATCACCTGCAACTGTGGAGAGGTCATTCAAACCCGCTCCACCCAGGCGGCCATCCGGGTCGAGGTCTGCTCGAAGTGCCATCCGTTCTACACGGGCAAGCAGAAGTTCCTGGACACGGCGGGCCGCGTCGAACGCTTCCAGCGGAAGTACAACAGGAAGCCGATCGCGGAGGCGTAGGGCAGCGATCCGGCGCCGGCAGCCGCGGTTCGACCCGAGCACCGCCCGTCCCCGCGCGTCGTCGATGTGCCCACTGTCGTGGCGGCCTGCCCCGTCCCCCCGCCTCTGAGGGCGCGCGATGTTCGACAGGCTGCGGCAGCTGGAAGAGCGCTACCGGGATCTCTCGCGCCGGCTGTCCGATCCCCAGGTGATCGGACAACCGGCGGAGTACGCCCGGACGGCCAAGGCGGCCTCCGAGCTGGCCGAGGTGGTCCAGAAGTTCGACGACTACAAGACCCTGCTCGCCCGGATCTCCGAGGCGCACCACATCGTGGCCGAGGACACCGACCGGGAGATGCGCGAGATGGCCCAGGCGGAAGTCGATCTCCTGACCGCGCGCCAGACGGCGCTCGAGGAGGAGCTCCGCGCGCTGCTCCTGCCGCGGGACCCCAACGACCAGAAGAACGTCTTCGTCGAGATCCGCGCCGGCGCGGGCGGGGACGAGGCCGGGCTCTTCGCCGCCGACCTCGCGCGGATGTACGGCAAGTACGCGGAGAGCCAGCGGTGGAAAGTTGAGGTGATGGACAGCCACCCCACGGGCGTGGGCGGGTTCAAGGAGATCGTCCTCTTCGTGCAGGGGCGCGGTGCGTGGAAGCGGATGAAGTTCGAGCGCGGCGTGCATCGCGTGCAGCGCGTGCCGGCGACCGAGTCGAGCGGCCGGATCCACACCTCCACGGTGACGGTGGCCGTGCTCCCGGAGGCGGAGGACGTGGACATCAAGGTCGAGGAGAGGGACATCCGCGTGGACGTCTACCGCTCCTCCGGCCCCGGCGGCCAGGGCGTGAACACCACGGACTCGGCCGTGCGGCTGACTCACCTGCCCACCGGGCTGGTCGTGACCTGCCAGGACGAGCGCTCGCAGATCAAGAACCGCGCGAAGGCACTGCGGGTGCTCAAGGCACGGCTGCTCGAGCGCGCCCAGGAGGAGCAGGCGGCGGCCATCGCCGCGGACCGGCGGAGCCAGGTCGGGACCGGCGAGCGGAGCGAGCGTATCCGGACCTACAACTTCCCGCAGGGGCGGGTGTCGGACCACCGCATCGGTCTCACGCTGCACCGGCTGCCGGCCGTCATGGAAGGCGACCTGGACGAGATCATCGACGCCCTCACGGCGTGGGACCAGGGACGCAAGCTGGCCGAGACCACGGCATGACGACGGCGCTGTCGGCTCTGTCG
The DNA here is from genome assembly GCA_016188005.1 of Candidatus Rokuibacteriota bacterium. Taxonomy (NCBI): domain Bacteria; phylum Candidatus Rokuibacteriota; species Candidatus Rokuibacteriota bacterium. The sequence continues at coordinate 45,798 of JACPIQ010000002.1, forward strand.
GTGGGAACGCTGCTGCGGGAGAGCGTGCGACGTCTCGAGGTGGCGGTCGCTCCGAGCGCCCGCCAGGACGCCGAGTGGCTGCTCGCCGCGGCCCTCGGCGTGGAGCGTTTCCATCTCTACCTCGAGCCGGCCCAGGAGGTGGCGGCGTCCGTGGCGGCCCGCGTCCGGGGGTTGGTCGAGCGACGCGCCGCCCACGAGCCGCTCCAGCACCTGCTCGGCTTCGAGGATTTCCGGGGACTCAGGCTCCGGGTCACCCCCGACGTGCTCATCCCGCGTCCCGAGACGGAGGGGCTGGTCGAGTGGGCGCTGGAAATGCTCGCCCCGCTGCCCCGGCCCGTGGTGGCGGACGTGGGAACGGGGAGCGGCGCGATCGCCTGCGCGCTCGCGGCCGCCTGTCCGGCCCTCGAGGTGGTGGCCATCGACTCGTCTCTGGCCGCCCTCGCCGTGGCCACGGCCAACGTGCGCGCGCTCGGGCTGGCCCCGCGCGTTCACATCGTCGCGGGCGATCTGCTGGCGCCCCTGGCGGCGCTGGCCGGGGCGGTCGACGCGATCGTGGCCAACCCACCGTACCTGCCGAGCGGGAGCCTCCCGTCGCTCCCTCCTGAGGTCGCGCGGTTCGAGCCGCGGCTCGCCCTGGATGGCGGGCCGGACGGGCTCCGGGTCATCCGGCGGATCGTCGGCACGGCGCCGCGCGTGCTGCGGCCGGGAGGGGCGCTCGTCATGGAGATCGGCGAGGAGCAGGCGGGGAGCGTGGCCTCGCTCCTGGCGGCCGAGGGCTTCTCCGGCATCGAGGCCCGCCGCGACCTGCGTGGGGTCGAGCGATACGTCGCCGGGTGGCTGGGCGACTGATGCCGGCGCGCCTCGTGATAGAAGGGGGAGTCCCGCTCCGCGGCGCGGTCGCGGTGAGCGCGGCCAAGAACGCGGCACTGCCGGCGCTGGCCGCGGCGCTCCTCACGGTCGAGCGGGTGGAGCTGGACAATGTCCCGCTGCTGGCCGATGTGACGACGATCCGGTCCCTGCTGGAGCAGCTCGGGGCCCGGATCACCGACGAGGCGGACGGCAGCACCCGCGTGCAGGTGCCCTCCGTCGCGAGCCCCGAGGCGCCCTACGAGCTCGTCTCCACCATGCGCGCCTCCGTCCTGGTCCTCGGGCCCCTCGTGGCGCGGGCCGGCGTGGCGCGGGTGGCCCTCCCGGGAGGCTGCGCGATCGGCCCGCGCCCCATCGACCAGCATCTCAAGGGGCTCCAGAAGCTCGGCGCCGAGGTCACGATCACGAGTGGCTACGTGGAGGCTCGGGCGAGCCGGCTGAAAGGGGCCCGCATCACCACTGACCTCGTCACGGTCACCGGGACCGAGAACCTGATGATGGCGGCGACGCTGGCCGAGGGGACCACCGTGCTGGACAACGCCGCGCGCGAGCCCGAGGTGACAGATCTGGCCCGGCTGCTGGTGGGTATGGGGGCGCGGATCGAGGGTGCCGGCACGGAGCACATCGAGATCGAGGGCGTCGCGGAGCTGGGCGGCGCCCGCCACCGCGTCATCCCTGACCGCATCGAGGCCGGCACGCTGCTGGCGGCGGGGGCCATCACGGGGGGCGATGTCACCGTCACCGGCGTCCGGCCGCAGCACCTCTCGGCAACGCTCGCCACGCTGGAGGAATGCGGCGCCAGCATCACGGTGGAGGGGGACCGGGTCCGCTGCCAGGGCCCCGCGCGCCCGCAGCCGGCCGACGTCATCACGAGCCCATTCCCCGGATTTCCCACCGACATGCAGGCGCAGATCATGGCGCTACTGGGGCTGGCCGACGGGCAGTCGACGATCACCGAGACCATCTTCGAGAACCGCTTCATGCACGTCGCTGAGCTGTGCCGCCTGGGGGCGCGCATCGAGGCCGACGGGTCCAAGGCCATGGTCCGTGGCGTTCCGGGTTACCAGGGGGCGCAGGTGATGGCCACGGACCTCCGCGCCTCGGCCTCGCTGGTGCTGGCCGGACTCGCCGCCCGGGGCACGACGGAGGTGGCACGCGTCTACCACCTGGACCGCGGGTACGAGCGCCTGGAGAGCAAGCTCCAGAGCCTCGGCGCCCTCATCACGAGGGCCAGTTGATGGGCGAGCCGCAGCCGGAGGCGAGGCGAGCGGATATGGGGATTCCCCGAGCGGAGCGAGGTGGCGAGCCGCAGCCCGCCGTGCGAGGCGCAGCCGAAGGCGAGCCGAGCGACGTGGATCGAGAAGCGCGAAGCGCGCCGAGGCGAGCGGATATGGGGATTCCCCGAGCGGAGCGAGGTGGCGAGCCGCAGCCCGCCCTGACCCTCGCCCTGCCCAAGGGGCGGCTCCTCGAGCCGGCCCTGGCCCTGCTTGCCTCGCTCGGGATGCGTGGCCTCGGCGGGGAGTCCAGGCGCCTCGTCGTGACCGACGAGACCCGCGAGCTGCGCTTCATCTTCCTCAAGCCTGCGGACGTCCCCACCTACGTGCAGTACGGGGCGGCCGATCTCGGCATCGTGGGCAAGGACATCCTGGCCGAGCAGGAGCCGGACGTCTACGAGCCGGTGGATCTCGGCTTCGGGCACTGCCGTCTCGTCGTCGCGGAGTCCCGGGCACTCTGGGAGCGGGACGATCCGGCCCGGTGGTCCTGGGTGCGCGTGGCGACGAAGTACCCGACGCTGACCGAGCGCTACTTCTCCGAGCGGGGTATCCAGGTGGAGATGATCCGCCTGGACGGCTCCATCGAGCTGGCGCCGCTCGTCGGCCTCGCGGAGCGGATCGTGGACCTCGTTCAGTCGGGGGAGACGCTGCGGGCCAATGGTCTCGTGGAGGTGGCGCAGATCATGAGCTCCACGGCCAGGCTCATCGTCAATCGCGCCTCGCTCAAGACGGCGCACGCCCGCGTGAGCGCGCTGATCGCTGCCGTCCGCCGGGCGGTGTCCGCTCCAGGCGCGTCCGTCGGCGCCCCCGCCACGAGGCCCGCGCCATGATCCGGCGGCTCGACACCGGCGCGCTGGGAGTGGAGGGCGTGGCCCGGGCCCTGGACCGGGCGCCTGCAAACGTGGACCCCGAGGTCCGCGGGCAGGTGGCGCAGATCGTGGCCGCGGTGCGGGAGAAGGGCGACGCAGCACTCCTGGAGCTGACGGAGCGCCTCGACCGGGTCACCCTGATGCCGGGCGAGCTGGCCGTGACCCCCGCCGAGTGGGAGGCCGCGGAGCGCCAGGTCGGGGCGAGGACCGTCGAGGCCCTCCGCTACGCGGCGGCGCGGATCGAGCGCTTCCATCGGGCGGCCATGCCCCGCTCGTGGAGCACGACCGACGGCGACGGCTCGGTCGTGGGGCAGGAGGTTCGCCCGCTGGAGCGTGTCGGCATCTACGTCCCCGGAGGTCGCGCGGCGTACCCCTCCACGGTGCTGATGACGGCCGTGCCCGCGCGCGTGGCCGGTGTGAAGGACGTCGTGCTGGTCTCGCCGCCGGGACCTGACCGGTCGCTCCCCCCGGCCGTCCTCGCCGCGGCCCGCATCGCCGGGGTGACCGAGGCCTACCGTGTCGGCGGGGCCCAGGCCGTCGCGGCGCTGGCCTATGGCACGGAGACGATCCGCCGCGTGGACAAGATCGTGGGCCCGGGGAACATCTACGTGGCGCTCGCCAAGGCCCTGGTCTTCGGCGACGTGGGGATCGACATGCTGGCGGGGCCCAGCGAGGTCGTGGTGATCGCCGACGGGGAGGCGCAGGCCGGATGCGTCGCCGCCGATCTCCTGGCTCAGGCCGAGCACGACCCCATGGCGCGCGCCGTGCTCCTGACGCCGTCGCGGGGGCTGCGGGACCGGGTCCAGGCCGAGACGGAACGCCGGCTGGCGAGGCTCCACCGGCGGGAGATCGCCTCGAGCGCGCTCCGCGCGCACGGCGCGCTCGTGCTGACGGCGAGCCTGGAGGAGGCGGTGGAGGTGGCCAACCGGCTGGCGCCAGAGCACCTCGAGCTGGCCGTGGCGGATCCCGAGGCCCTGCTCGCCCGCGTGAGGCACGCCGGCGCGGTGTTTCTCGGGGGATTCACGCCCGAAGTGGTGGGTGACTACGTTGCGGGGCCGAGCCACGTGCTGCCCACCGGCGGGACCGCGCGCTTCTCCTCCGCGCTGGGCACCGAGGACTTCGTCAAGCGGCTGAGCGTGATCCGGTACTCGCCCCGCGGGCTCGCGGCGGCCTGGCCCCATCTGGCCGAGCTCGCGCGCGTGGAGGGGCTCGACGCCCACGCCGCGGCCGCCGGTGCGCGCATCACGAACACGGGAGGCGAGCCATGAGTGGAGAGCGCCGGGCCCGGGTGGAGCGCAGGACCAAGGAGACGGAGATCGTGCTGGCGCTCGGCCTCGACGGGACCGGTGTGTCCTGCGTCGAGACGACGATTCCCTTCTTCAACCACATGCTCGAGGCGTGGTCCAGGCACGGCCTCATGGACCTGACGGTGGAGGCCAGGGGTGATACGGAGGTGGATCTCCACCACACGGTGGAGGACGTGGGCATCTGCCTCGGCCGTGCCTTCAAGGAGGCCGTGGGCGACAAGAAGGGGATCGTCCGCTACGGGGCCTCCTTCCTCCCCATGGACGAGGCGCTGCTCCACGCGGCGGTGGACATCTCGGGCCGGCCGTACCTGGTGTTCAATGTGCCGCTCGGGCGGACGCGGATCTCGACCTTCGACCTGGACCTGCTGAAGGACTTCTTCCGGGCGTTCGCGGTCAACGCTGAGGTGACGTTGCACGTGAACATGCACTACGGCGAGAATCTGCACCACATCGCCGAGGCCACCTTCAAGGCGGTGGCCCGCGCGCTGGCCCAGGCCACGCGGCTCGACCCCCGCATCGCCGACGTCCTCTCCACCAAGGGCACGCTGTGAGTGGCACGCGCGTGGAGAGGGCGCCCCGATGAGCGCTTGCGCGAAGAGGCCCAGCCGCAACGCGATGTCATCCACGGTCAGGCGAGACACATGATCGCCGTGGTGGATTACGGGCGGGGGAACCTCGGCAGCGTGGAGAACGCCTTCGGACGCCTCGGTATGCGGGCGCTCGTCACCCAGGACCCCCGCGCCGTCGAGGACGCGGAGGCGGTGGTGCTGCCCGGCGACGGTGCCTTCCACGACGCCATGCGAAGTCTCGAGGGGATGGGGCTGCAGGCGGCGCTGCGGGCGGTCCTCGCGGACGGGCGCCCGTTCCTCGGGATCTGCCTTGGCTACCAGCTCCTCTTCAGCGAGAGTGAGGAGTTCGGCCAGGGCAAGGGGCTCGACGTCATCGAGGGGCTCGTCCGGCGCTTCCCGTCTGGGCTCAAGGTGCCGCACATGGGATGGAACCAGGTGGAGCATGCCGGCGACTGCCTGATCTTGGACGGGATCCCGAGCGGCACCAACTTCTACTTCGTGCACTCGTACTACCCCGACACGGCGGATGCGTCGCTGCGCATCGCGACCTGCACCTACGGGATTACCTTCCCGGCTGCAGTCGAGCGCGGGGCGCTGTTCGGCACCCAGTTCCACCCGGAGAAGAGCCAGCGCTGGGGGCTCCGGCTCTTGGAGAACTTCGCCGCCTGCGTGAAGGACCGCCGCCGCGCGCCATGAGCTTCCTCGTGATCCCCGCCATCGATCTGAAGAACGGGCGCTGCGTGCGTCTCGTCCGGGGCCGCGCCGAGGACGAGACGGTCTTTTCCGAGGACCCGCTGGCCCGGGCGCGGCAGTGGGAGGAGCAGGGCGCCCCCCGCCTGCACGTGGTCGATCTCGACGGGGCCTGGGCGGGCGCGCCGGCCCAGGCGGCCCTCGTACGGGCCATCGTGGGCGCACTCTCGATCCCTGTCCAGGCGGGCGGCGGGCTGCGGGACCGCTGGGCGGTGGAGCAGCTGCTCGACGCCGGGGCACGGTGGGCAGTGGTCGGCACGCGAGCGGCCCTCGATCCGGGCTTCCTCGGGGAGATCTGCCGGGCGTGCGAGGACCGGATCATCGTGTCCGTGGACGCCTCGGACGGCAGGGTGGCCGTGGACGGCTGGACGCGGGTCCTCGATCTCGATGCCATCGCCCTCGCGCGCGACGCCGCCGCCGCCGGAGCGGCGGCCATCCTCTACACGGACATCGCGCGCGACGGCACCCAGGAAGGCCCCAACCTGTGGAGCACCGGGGCCGTGGCGAAGGCTGCGGGCATTCCCGTCCTCGCCTCCGGCGGCGTGTCGTGTCTGGACGACCTGCGCCAGCTTGCCGGCATCCCGGGAGTCGACGGGGCCATCGTCGGGCGCGCGCTGTATACCGGAGCCGTGGACCTGCGCCGCGCCCTGTCCGAAATCGGCGGGGGTGGAGCATGATCACATGCTCTGCAAGCGCCTGATCCCCTGCCTCGACGTGCGGGATGGGCGCGTCGTCAAGGGCGTGCGCTTCGTGAACCTGCTGGACGCGGGCGATCCGGTCGAGGCCGCCCAGGCCTATGACCAGCAAGGCGCGGACGAGCTCGTCTTCCTGGACATCACCGCCTCCCACGAGGCGCGCGCGATCATGCTGGAGGTGGTGCGGCGCACGGCTGAGGGCATCTATATGCCGCTGACCGTGGGCGGGGGCGTGCGCGCGCTCGAGGACATCCGGACCCTGCTGCGGGCGGGGGCCGACAAGGTGTCGCTCAACACGGCGGCGCTGGAGCGCCCCGAGCTCGTCCGCGAGGCGGCGCGCGCCTTCGGGAGCCAGTGCATCGTGGTGGCCATCGACGCGAAGCGGGAGCCGGCGAGCCCTGGCGCGCCCCCGCGGTGGGGGGTCTTCACCCATGGCGGGCGGCGGGCGGCGGGGCGCGACGCCCTGCGCTGGGCGGGGGAGGTCGAGGGGCTCGGCGCCGGCGAGATCCTGCTCACGAGCATGGACCGCGACGGGACGGGCGACGGCTATGACCTCGAGTTGACGCGCGCGGTGTCCGAGGCGGTGTCGGTCCCCGTCATCGCTTCCGGCGGCGCGGGCACCCTCGAGCACCTCTACGACGGCGTGGTGGCGGGCCGGGCGGACGCGGTGCTCGTGGCCTCGATGTTCCACTTCGGCCGCTACACCATCCGGGAGGCCAAGGCCTATCTGAAGGAGCGTGGGGTCCCGGTGCGGATCGAGCCATGAGCGGCGATCTGGCGCTCAGGTGGGACGCGGCCGGTCTCCTCCCGGCCGTGGTGCAGGAGGCGGACACGGGCGAGGTCCTCATGGTCGCGTGGATGGATCGAGCTGCCCTGGGGAAGACGCTCGAGACGGGCCTCGCGCACTTCTGGTCGCGTTCGCGCCAGGCGCTGTGGCTCAAGGGAGAGACCTCCGGACATGTCCAGCACGTGGACGGCGTCTACGCCGACTGCGACCGGGACACGCTGCTCCTGCAGGTCCACCAGGAGGGCGTCGCCTGCCACACGGGCGCCCGCTCGTGCTTCTTCACGCGGGTGTCGGGACCCGCGCCGGAGGAACGCGCCGCCGAGCGGCCCGGGCCGATGCTGCTCGAGGTGATCGAGCGCGTCATCGTGTCGCGCAAGGTGGAGCGCCCCGCCGGGTCCTACGTGGCCGGGCTCCTGGACCGGGGCGAGGCCCAGATCTGCCGGAAGATCGGGGCAGAGGCCACGGAGGTGGTGACGGCGGCGCTGGGGGGCGAGGGCGACGAACGCGTGGTGTCGGAGATCGCCGACCTGTGGTTTCACTGCATGGTCCTCATGGCGGGGCGCGGCATCCCGCTCCGCCGGGTGTTCGCCGAGCTGGAGCGCCGCCACGGGAGGCGGCCGCCGGGGGCCGCTGGGCAGCGCTCCGGGGAATGAAGGCCCTCGCCGCAGCGTGCGGGTTTCTGCTCCTCGTGGGCTGCAGCGCTGACCGGATCGAACGGGGCGTGTTCCACTCGAGGAAGGGGTACGAGGTGAGGCTTCCGGCCGGCGGGTGGCTCGTGGCGCCGGGGGGAAAGGCGGATCTCGAGCTCAGGCGGGAGGGCGCCCCGCCTGCCGGCATGCTGGCGGATGCGACGTGCGAGGGGCGCCCGCTGCGGCGCCCGCTCGGCGTGCTGGCGCGGCACCTCTTCTTCGGCCTCGCGGATCGCTCGGAGGAGACGAGCCACGAGACCGTCGTCCGGGGTCGGCCCGCGATCCGCAGCCTCGTGCGCGGCCGGCTCGACGGCGCCCTCGTGGCGGTGGAGGCCGTGGTGGTGAAGGACGAGCGCTGCGTGTACGACTTCGTGTACGTGGCCCCGGCCGCCCACTTCGAGGCGGGGCGCGGCGACTTCCGGAGCTTCGTCGAGAGCTTCGCGGTCGGAGCGGAGCCATGACCCTGGGCGGGTATCTCCAGAAGCAAGGGCGGGAGGCGGTGATCTGGTACGGGGGCCTCGGGCTCCTGAGCGCCCAGGTCGCCCGGAACCTCGTCCTGCCCCGCGCCTACCTCTCCATCGTCGCGCGGGAGATCGACACCATTGGCATCCGGTCGGTCGCGGTGGCGCTCACGGCGGCGCTCTTCACCGGGATGGTCCTGGCGCTCCAGAGCGCGGTGAACATGGCGCGCTTCGGCGCCGAGAACTACGTGGGGCCCGTCGTGGCGCTGTCCATCCTGCGGGAGCTGGGGCCCGTCCTGACGGCCATCCTCGTGGGGGGCAAGGTCGCCTCGGGCATCACGGCCGAGCTGGGCTCCATGCAGGTCACGGAGCAGATCGACGCGCTGCGCGCCATCGGCGTCAACTACATCAAGCGGCTGGTGGTGCCGCGCCTGATGGCTGCAGTGCTGGTGTTCCCACTGGTGACCATCCTGGCCGACGCCGTCGGGATGTTTGGCGGCATGCTGATCGTCGTCTTCGAGCGCGACGTGGATCCGTACCTCTACTGGAACACCATCTCCTACTGGGTCGTGCTGAAGGACTTCCTCACGGGGCTCGTCAAGAGCGTGGTCTTCGGCGCCATCGTGACGCTGATCGGTTGCTACAATGGGCTCAACACCACCGGCGGGACGGAGGGGCTGGGGCGCTCGACGACGGCCACCGTGGTGCAGGTCGCCATGGGTGTCATCATCTCCGACTTCTTCCTGACGAAGCTCCTCCTGTTCCTCTTCTGGTGACGCCATGAGCGTGCGCCCGTTGCCCGTGGAGATCCGGGAGGTGTGGAAGTCGTTCGAGCAGAAGCCGGTGCTCTGCGGGCTGAGCTTCGCCCTGGCGAAGGGCACGACGCTGGCGGTCATGGGCGGAAGCGGATCCGGCAAGACCGTCCTCCTGCGGATCGTCGCCGGGCTCCTGCGGCCCGACGCGGGCCAGGTGGCCCTCTTCGGCACGCAGATCGGCCCCCTGCGGGAGGAGCAGATGCTGGCGCTCCGGCGGCGCACGGGGTTCGTGTTCCAGGGTGCGGCGCTGTTCGACTCGCTGTCGGTCTTCGAGAACGTGGCCTTCCCGCTGCGGGAGCACACGCGCATGTCCCTGGGCGAGATCACCGACCGGGTGCACCGCTTCCTCTCCCTGGTGGGATTGCCCGGGACAGACGACCTGCTGCCGGCAGCCCTGTCCGGCGGCATGCGGAAGCGGGTCGGCATCGCGCGGGCCCTCGTCCTGGAGCCGGAGGTGGTCTTCTTCGACGAGCCCACGGCGGGGCTCGACCCCACCAACGCGCGGCTCGTGGCCGAGCTGATCGCCGAGCTGCGGACCGGCGTCTGCGACACGGCCATCGTCGTGACCCACGACGTCGAGTTCGCGGAGATGGTGGCGGATCAGATGGCCATTCTCCACCAGGGACGGTTCGCCGACATGGGGACGCCCGCCGACATCCGCCGCTCGGCCAGCGATGCCGTCCAGCGGTTCCTGGCCGGCGAGCTCCGGGAGGACTGAGACCATGGACGGCCGCGGCTACGCCCTCCAGCTGCGCATCGGCGCCTTCGTGGTGATCTCGCTCGTCGTCTTCCTGGGCATCATCTACCTCCTCGGCGCCCAGGCGCGGTACTTCGAGCGGAAGTACGACCTCGTCGCCGAGTTCATCGAGGTGGGCGGCCTCATCGAGGGGGCCACCGTGAGGCTGGCGGGTGTCCAGATCGGCCGCGTGACGCGCGTGGCGCTGGCCCCCCAGGCCGGCGGGAAAGTACGGGTCACGCTCACGATCGCGCGGCGCTTCTCGGACCGTATCCGCAAGAACTCGGAGGCGCGGATCGTGACCCAGGGGCTCCTGGGAGACAAGCTCGTGGAGATCACCATGGGCGCGCCCGACTCGCCGGCGCTCACGCCGGGCGAGGCCCTCCAGGCCCGCGAGCCGGTCGAGATGGGACGCATGGTCGCTGAGGGCACCGACACGCTCGCCGGGATCCGCAAGCTGGTGCTCTCGCTCCAGGCGAGCCTCGACCGGCTGGGCCAGGCGGGGACCCTCGAGGACCTGGGCGCCACGGTCAAGTCCACGCGCCGCGTCGCGGAGCAGCTCGAAGGGCTCGGGCGAGACGGCGCCCTGGGCGACCTGGGCGCGGCGGCACGCTCGGCCCGCCGGATCACGGAGCAGGTGGAGAAGGGCGGCGGGTGGCTGCACGCGCTCATCTACGAGGAACCCGAGACCCTGCGCCGTCTCAATGCTCTGCTCGCCTCGGCGCAAGAGATGCTGGCCCGGGCCGGGCAGGGGGAGAGCGCGGTCTCGCTCCTCCTCTCACCGGAGAGCGGCCGCGCGGTGCGCGGGCTCCTGGCCGCCATGGACGCGCTCGGGCGGGGCGCCGAGAAGTCTGGCAGCGGCGAGGGCCTGCTGCCGACGCTCCTCTTCGACCCCCAGTACAAGCCGGTGGTCGACGATCTCCAGACGGTGGCCCGCAACTTCCGCGAGCTCTCGGAGCGTCTCACCCAGGGGCAGGGGCTCCTCGCCGGTCTGCTCCGTGAGCCGGGCGACGGCCCGCTGGATCAGGCGGCGGCCGACTTCCGCGTGGCCATGGCGAACCTCCGGACCATCACCGACCGGCTCAAGGCCGGCGAGGGGACGCTGGGCGGCTTTCTCGAGGATCCCACCGTCTACGAGAACCTCGCCGCGTTCCTCGAAGGAGCGCAGCGGAGCTTCCTGTTGCGCGCGCTGATCCGGTCCACCCTCCAGGGCGGCGCGGCGCCCGGGCCGCCTGGAGCCGGCGGGCGCTGATGGCCAGGGACCGCTCGGTCTACCGTTGCCAGACGTGCGGCTTCGCCGCCCCGAAGGCCGGCAGCTGCCCGGACTGCGCCCGGCAGGGCACGTTCGTGGCGCTGGTGGAGGAGCGCACCGCGCCCCCGCGCGGCGACCGCCCGCGACTCGCGGCCGGCGGCCGGCCCCAGCGCCTCAGCGAGATCCGCGTCGAGGGCGGCGAGCGGACCCAGACCGGCATCGGAGAGCTGGACCGCGTCCTCGGCGGCGGCGTGGTCAAGGGCTCGCTGGTGCTGATCGGCGGCGACCCGGGGGTCGGCAAGAGCACGCTGCTGCTGCAGGCCAGCCGCGCGCTGGCCGAGCGCGGAGGCCCCGTGCTCTATGTCTCGGGCGAGGAGTCGGCTGGACAGATCAAGCTCCGCGCCGACCGGCTGGGCATCGCGGCTGACGAGCTCTACTTCCTGGCCGAGACGGATCTGGAGGTCATCGAGTCCCACGTGGCCGGGCTCGGGCCGCGCGTCCTCGTCGTGGACTCGATCCAGACGGTGTTCCTGCCCGACCTCGAATCGGCGCCGGGGAGCGTGAGTCAGGTGCGGGAGTGCGGCGGGCGGCTCATGCGCTCGGCCAAGACGACGGGCGTGGCGACCTTCCTCGTCGGGCACGTCACGAAGGACGGCGCGCTGGCGGGCCCGCGCGTCCTCGAGCACCTGGTGGACACGGTCCTGTACTTCGAGGGCGAGCGCCACCACGCGTACCGGGTGCTGCGGGCGGTGAAGAACCGTTTCGGCTCCACCAACGAGATCGGGGTCTTCGAGATGGCCGACGGCAGGCTCGCCGAGGTCAGGAACCCCTCGGGTTTCTTTCTCTCCGAGCGGCCGAAAGGTGCGCCCGGGTCCGTGATCGTCTCGAGCCTCGAGGGGACGCGGCCGCTCCTGATGGAGCTGCAGGCCCTCGTGACCCCCGCCAACTTCGGCACGCCGCGCCGGACCGTGCTTGGCACCGATTACAACCGCGTCTGTCTGCTCCTCGCCGTGCTCGAGAAGCGCGTCGGGTTTCCGCTGCAGACCCAGGACGCCTTCGTCAACGTGGCAGGCGGGGGGCGGGTGTCGGAGCCCGCCGGGGATCTCGGCGTCGCCATCGCTGCGGCGTCGAGCTACCTGGATCGCCCGGTCCGCGGCGACCTGGTCGTGATGGGAGAGGTCGGGCTCACCGGCGAGGTGCGGGCCGTGTCGGGGCTACCGGTGCGGCTCCGGGAGGCGGCCGCCCTCGGCTTCTCGTTGGCGGTGGTCCCGCAGAACAACCTGGCCGCGGGGCAGGCCTATCCGCTGGAGGTGCAGGGGGTCGGATCCGTGGAAGAGGCGGTCAAGGCGCTTCTGGGAGCGTGAGGCCTGCCATGACCATCGTCATCGCCCGCTTGCTGGTCCTCGCCGTGGCCACCGGTGCGGGGCTCGCGCTGGGGCCCGCGGTGGGGGTGTCGGGGCCCAGCCCGTGGCTGGCCGCTGCCGGGCTGCTCGTGGGCATCCTGGCGGTGATCCTCGAGTGGCGCGGCCGGCAGGTCCCGGTGGAGCGGCTCTTCTGGGGCGCGACCGGGGGTGTCGTGGGCGTCCTCCTCGGGCTCGGCCTCGGAAGCGCGTTCGGCGCCGTGGTCCCCGGGGCGGCGACGCTGGGGCGCGGCCTCTTTGGCCTGCTGCTCGGCTACCTCGGCTGGGCGGTGGCGCTTGCCAAGGGGGAGGAGCTCGCGGGCGTGTCGGCCAGGCTCTTTCCCAAGGGCGGCTCGCAGAAGGGCGCCTGCAAGATCCTCGACACCTCGGTGATCATCGACGGTCGGGTGGCGGATGTGTGCGAGACCGGGTTCCTCGAAGGCACGCTGGTGGTGCCGCAATTCGTGCTGCGGGAGCTCCAGCAGATCGCCGACTCCGCGGATGGGCTCAAGCGCAACCGGGGCAAGCGCGGCTTCGACATCCTGCAGCGGCTCCAGCGCAACCCCAAGGTGGCCGTCCTGATCCTGGATCGGGATTTCCCCCAGGCCCGCGAGGTGGACCGCAAGCTCATCGAGCTGGCCCGCGCGCTGGACGGCACGGTGGTCACCAACGACTACAACCTGAACAAGGTCGCCGAGCTCTCGGGCGTGCCCGTGCTCAACCTCAACGAGCTCGCGAACGCGCTCAAGCCGGCCGTGCTCCCCGGGGAGACGCTGCACCTCTACGTGCTCAAGGAGGGCAAGGAGGCAGGGCAGGGAGTGGCTTACCTGGACGACGGCACCATGGTGGTGGTCGATCACGGTCGCAAGCTCATCGGCCAGAGCGTGGACGCGACGGTGACGAGCGTGCTCCAGACGACGGCGGGCCGGATGATCTTCGCCCGGCCGGCGCCGGCCGAGGAGTAGCCCGAGCGATGCCATCCAGCGGGCGCGCGCTCAGGGCAGCGGTCATCGTGCCGGCCGGGGGCACCGGCCTGCGCATGGGCGCGCGGGTGCCCAAGCAGTATCTCGCGCTGAGGGGCGTCCCACTCCTGGTCCATACCCTGCGCGCGCTGGCGCGCGCCCGCGCCGTCGCCGGGATCGTCGTCGCCGCGCCCCGCGACAGCCTTCGGTCGACGGAGCGCCTGCTCCGGCGTCACAGGGTGCCGAAGGTGGTCAGGGTGGTGGCGGGGGGAGCCGAGCGGCAGGAGTCGGTCTGGCTCGGCCTGCAAGCGGTCCCGGCCGGTCTCGAGTGGGTCGTGGTGCACGACGCGGTCCGGCCCTTCGTCGTGCCGGACCTGGTCGAGCGTGTCCTGGCGGCGGCGGCGGTCCCCGGCGCGGCGACCTGCGGGATCCCCGTGCGGGACACGGTCAAGAGGGTGCGCGGGTCGAGCGTCGAGGCCACGCTGGACCGGGAGGGGCTGTGGCTCGTCCAGACACCGCAGGCCTTCAGCCGTCAGCTCCTGTGGGAGGCCCACGACAAGGCACGCCGCGACGGCTACTCGGGGACCGACGACGCCGTGCTCGCCGAGCGGCTGGGCGCCCGGGTCGCCATGGTCCCGGGACTCCCGCAGAACCTGAAGATCACCACCCCCGCCGACCTGATCACCGCCCGGCTGTGGATGCGCGCCCCGATGAGCGCCGGAGGCGCGAAGAGGCCCAACCGCAACGCGGTCGGGTCCACGCGCGACGGACGGCCATGACGCGGATGGGGCTCGGATTCGATCTGCATCCCCTGGTGGACGGACGCCAGCTCGTCCTCGGGGGGATCACGGTGCCCGCCTCCCGCGGTCTCGGCGGACACTCGGACGCCGACGTACTCACCCACGCCGTCTGCGAGGCCCTGCTCGGCGCCCTTGCGCTGGGAGACCTGGGTCGGCTCTTCCCGGACACCGACGAGCGCTATCGCGGGGTATCGAGCCTCGTGCTGCTCCGGGGCGTGATGGACCTCGTGCGGGCCCGCGGCGGGCGCCTGGTCAACGTGGACGCCACGGTCATCTGCCAGGCGCCCCGGCTGTCGGCCTTCCTGCCCGACATGGCCACACTGCTGGCGGCGACGCTCGCGGTTGAGCCCGAGTGCGTGAGCGTCAAGGCCAAGAGCCCCGAGCAACTGGGCCTCCTCGGCCGCGAAGAGGGAATCGCCGCGCTCGCCGTCGCATCGGTGGCCGTGACACCTCGGTAGAGATCAGGAGGCGGGGGTGGGACTCAGGATCTTCAACTCGCTCACTCGACGGAAAGAGGAGTTCACCTCGCTCACGCCGGGGGAGGTGCGGATGTACGTGTGCGGGGTCACCGTGTACGACATCTCGCACGTCGGACATGCCCGGAGCGCCCTGGCCTTCGACGTGATCCGGCGCTACCTGCGCTTCAAGGGCTACCGTGTGCAGTTCGTCAAGAACTTCACGGACGTGGACGACAAGATCATCAAGCGGGCCGCACAGGAGGGCGTCTCCTCCCAGGAGATCTCCGAGCGCTACATCGCCGAGTACCGGGCCGACATGGCCTCCCTCGGCGTGCTTCCCGGGGACGTGGAGCCCAAGGCGACCGAGCATATACCGCAGATGATCGCGCTGATCGAGCGGCTCGTGGCCAGAGGGCTGGCGTACGCTGTGGACGGAGACGTCTACTTCGAGATCCGGCGATTCCCGGCCTACGGGCAACTCTCGGGGAAGAACCTCGAGGAGCTCCTCGCCGGCGCCCGCGTGGAGGTCGATGACCGCAAGCGGGATCCCCGGGACTTCGCACTGTGGAAGTCGACCAAGCCGGGGGAGCCCTCGTGGCCGAGCCCGTGGGGTCCCGGGCGGCCCGGCTGGCACATCGAGTGCTCCGCCATGTCCATGCAGTACCTGGGGGAATCCTTCGACATCCACGGGGGCGGCGAAGACCTCATCTTTCCGCATCACGAGTGCGAGATTGCCCAGGCCGAGGGCGCCAGCGGGAAGCGCTTCGTCCGCTACTGGATCCACAACGGCTTCGTGAACTTCGGCGACCAGAAGATGTCCAAGTCCCTGGGCAACACGCTCACCATCAGGGACCTGGTGGGGCGCCACGACGCGGAGGCCATGCGCCTGTACCTGCTCGGCACACACTACCGTCACCCGCTCGAGTTCAGCGACGAGCGCATCGCCGAGGCGGCGCGGGCCGTCGAGCGGCTGCGCGGCCTCGTCGCGGAAGCCGACCGGCTTGCCGCGAAGGGGACGCCCGCGCCGGGCCCCGGCCTCGGCCTCTTCGAGGATGTGGCCCAGCATCGCGCGCGCTTCGAGGCAGCCCTGGACGACGACTTCAACACGCCGCAGGCGCTCGGCGCTCTCTTCGACCTCGCCCGGCGGCTGCAGACGGCGCGGACCGACGTGTCCGAGGGTCGCGCCGGCGCCGGAGCGTTCCTCGTGGGCGTGGGGGAGCTCGTGACGCTGGGCCGCGTCCTGGGGCTCCTCGAGGGGAAGGCGCAGCCGGCCCCGGCCCTCGAGCCCCAGACCAGGGCGCGCATCGAGTCGCTGGTGTGGCTGCGCCAGGCGGCGCGAAAGGCGCGCGACTTCGCCGAGGCTGACCGGCTGCGGGCGGAGCTGGAGCGGATGGGGGTGGTGGTCGAGGACGCCCGCGATGGCAGCACGTGGAAGCTCCGCCGGTGAACACTCGAGAGCCGGCGCCGCTCTGGGGGCGCAACCCCGTGCTCGAGCTGCTGCGGGCCGAGGGCCGGCGGGTGGAGGAGATCGCCATCCTGGCGGAGGGGCGCGGACCCGCGCTGCAAGAGCTCCTGACGCTGGCGCGGAGCCAGAACGTCAAGGTCTCGTACCGCACGCGCGATCAGCTGACAGCCATGGCCGGGACGCCTCACCATCAGGGCGTCGTCGCCCGGGTTGCGGAGGCCACCTACGCGACTCTCGGGGAGCTGCTGGCGGTCCCCGCGGCGCGGCGCGAGCCGGCGTTCTTCCTGGTGCTGGATCGGGTCCAGGATCCGCGCAATCTCGGGGCGGTGCTGAGAACCGCCGAGGCCACGGGAGTGCACGGTCTCATCCTCCCGAGGCACCAGGCGGTGGGGCTCACGGCGGCGGTGGCCAAGGCGGCCATGGGGGCGGTCGAGCACCTGGCCGTGGCGAGAGAAACGAACATCGTCCAGGTGCTCGAGACCCTCAAGAGGGAGTCCCTGTGGGTCATGGGCGCGGCCGAGCAGGGCGGCAAGGCGCCCTGGAGCGTGGACCTGGCCGGGCCGCTCTGCCTCGTGCTCGGGGGGGAAGGGGAGGGGCTCCGGCCGCTGGTGGCGCGGAGCTGCCACGAACTCCTCACCCTGCCGATGAAGGGGAAGATCGGGTCGCTGAACGTCTCCGCGGCTGCCGCGGCCCTCTGCTACGAGGTGCTGCGGCAGCGGAGCCTCGGGTCTGGAAAAAGCGCTTGACTTCCGATATCCTCGAAACTAAAGTGAAGTTTTGCGACTGCTGGCGTAGCTCAGGGGAAGAGCAACTGCCTTGTAAGCAGTGGGTCGGGGGTTCAAATCCTCCCGCCAGCGCCAGCGTTTCCGGGGAGTTGTCGTCCGGGGAACGGGCGGGGAGATACCCAAGTGGCCAAAGGGGGCAGACTGTAAATCTGCTGGCGCACGCCTTCGGGGGTTCAAATCCTCCTCTCCCCACCACTTTTCTCGCGGGGGCTGGGAAGCGCGCCGAACGGGCAGGCGGGAATAGCTCAGCGGTAGAGCGCCAGCCTTCCAAGCTGGGGGTCGCGGGTTCGAATACCGTTTCCCGCTCCATCGGCTCTTCCGCGGCGCGAGGCACGACCGGGGTCAGCATTCGGGCCCATGTAGCTCAGTAGGTAGAGCGCGTCCTTGGTAAGGACGAGGTCTCCGGTTCAAGCCCGGACATGGGCTCCACTTAATACGGCCAAACTCAGCGCGGCAGCACCTGGAGGAGGAGGCTCCGATGGCCAAGGCGAAGTTCGATCGGTCGAAGCCGCACGTGAACATTGGGACGATTGGGCACATTGATCACGGCAAGACGACGCTGACCTCCGCGATCACGAAGGTGCTGCACACGAAGTACAGTGGGGTGGCGGTGCGGGATGGAGCGGGAGCGGGGGATCACGATTGCGGTGTCGCACGTGGAGTACGAGACGGGGAAGCGGCACTACGCGCACATCGACTGTCCGGGGCACGCGGACTACATCAAGAACATGATCACGGGGGCGGCGCAGATGGACGGGGCGATCCTCGTGGTGGCGGCGAACGACGGGCCGATGCCGCAGACGCGGGAGCACGTATTGCTGGCGCGGCAGGTGAACGTGCCGTGTTTGGTGGTGTTCATGAACAAGTGCGACATGGTGGACGATCCGGAGATTCTGGACCTGGTGGAGCTGGAGGTACGGGAGCTGTTGAAGAAGTACCAGTTCCCGGGGGACGAGATTCCGGTGGTACGGGGGAGTGCGCTGGGGGCGATGGAGAAGCCGGAGGACGGGCAGGCGGCGGCGTGCATTTGGCAGTTGATGGAGGCGGTGGACGAGTACATTCCGACGCCGCCGCGGCCGGTGGACAAGCCGTTTTTGATGCCGATCGAGGACATTTTCACGATCACGGGGCGGGGGACGGTGGTGACGGGGCGGGTGGAGCGGGGGGTGGTGAAGGTGGGGGAAGAGATCGAGATCGTGGGGATGGCGGAGGAGACGCGGAAGTCGGTGGTGACGGGGGTGGAGATGTTCCGGAAGCTGTTGGACGAGGGGCGGGCGGGGGACAACGTGGGGTGTTTGCTGCGGGGGATCGACAAGGACGAGGTGGAGCGGGGGCAGGTCTTGGCGAAGCCGGGGTCGATCAAGCCGCACAAGAAGTTCAAGGCGGAGGTGTACGTATTGACGAAGGACGAGGGGGGGCGGCACACGCCGTTCTTCCAGGGGTACCGGCCGCAGTTTTATTTCCGGACGACGGACGTGACGGGGGTGTGCACGTTGCCGGCGGGGGTGGAGATGGTGATGCCGGGGGACAACGTGACGATGGCGATCGAGCTGATCCAGCCGATCGCGCTGGAGAAGGAGCTGCGGTTCGCGATCCGGGAGGGGGGGCGGACGGTGGGGGCCGGCGTGGTGGCGGAGATCGCGGAGTAGGCCATGCGCGACATCATCTCTCTGGCCTGCACGGCCTGCCAGCGGCGGAACTACTCGACGACGAAGAACAAGCGGACGCACCCGGACCGCATGGAGCTGAAGAAGTACTGCAAGTGGTGCCGGAAGCACACGGCCCACAAGGAATCGAAATAGCCTTGGAGGCGTGTAGCTCTAACGGCTAGAGCACCGGACTCCAAATCCGGGGGATGGGGGTTCGAATCCCTCCACGCCTGCCAGATTCGGCAGCGAGACAGAGAGACGAGAGAGCATGGAGTTCCTGGGACGGATCCAGCAGTTCTTCCGAGAGGTGGCGGCCGAGTTCCGCCGGGTCACCTGGCCAAGCAGGGCGGATGTTGCCAACTCGACCGTGGTCGTCGTGGTGCTGGTCTTCATCCTGGCCTTCTTCCTGGGAGCCGTGGACGTGGGGCTTTCGCGGATCGTCGAAAGGATCCTCCGATGAGTGATGCCGGCACGGTGACCCGACAGAAGCAGTGGTTCGTCGTCCACACCTACTCGGGCTTCGAGAACAAGGTGGCGGCGGCCATCGAGTCGCGGGCGAAGATCTTCGGCCTCCAGGACATGTTCGGGCGCGTGGTCGTGCCCACCGAGAAGGTGCGGGAGATCCGCAAGAGCAAGAAGATCGAGATCGAGCAGAAGTTCTTCCCGGGCTACCTGCTGGTCGAGATGGAGCTCAGCGACGACACGTGGCACCTCGTCCGCTCGACGCCGAAGGTGACGGGCTTTGTGGGCTCGGGAGCCAAGCCCGTCCCGCTGCCGCCCGACGAGGTCGAGGCGATCCTCCGTCAGATGGAGGAGGGGGCCGAGAAACCCAAGCTCAAGTCCACGTTCCAGAAGGGGGACAAGGTGCGGGTCGTCGAGGGGCCGTTCGTGAACTTCCAGGGGACGATCGACGACCTGAACCCCGAGCGCGGCAAGCTGAAGGTCATGGTGGCCATCTTCGGGCGGATGACCCCCGTCGAGCTCGAGTACTACCAGGTGGAGAGGCTCTGATCAATGGCGAAGAAAGTTCAGGCCATGGTGAAGCTGCAGATCCCGGCGGGCAAGGCCAACCCCTCGCCGCCGGTGGGTCCCGCCTTGGGGCAGCACGGCGTCAACATCATGGAGTTCTGCAAGGGCTTCAACGCCCAGACGGGATCCCAGGAAGGGCTCATCCTGCCGGTCGTCGTCACGATCTACCAGGATCGCTCGTTCACCTTCGTCGTGAAGACGCCGCCCGCCGCCGTCCTGCTCAAGCGCGCCGCCGGAATCGCCAAGGCCTCGGCCGTGCCGCACAAGGACAAGATCGGTAAGGTGACCCGGGCCCAGGTGCGGGAGATCGCCCAGACCAAGCTCGTGGACCTCAACACCGACTCCATCGAGTCCGCCATGCGGACCGTCGAGGGCACCGCCCGCAGCATGGGCATCGACGTTGTTGGGTGAGCCGCAGCCGCGAGGCGAGGCGAGCGGATATGGAGAGGGTGCCGAGCGGAGCGAGGCGGTGAGCCGCAGCCGCGAGGCGAGGCGAGCGGATACGGAGAGGGTGCCGAGCGGAGCGAGGCGGTGAGCCGCAGCCGCGAGGCGAGGCGAACGGACACGGGGAACGAGGGCAAGCTGAGCGAGCCAGTACGAGTGAGGAGCTAGGCCATGCCGGTACTGACGAAGCGGGTGAAGGCCGCCCGGGCGCTCTTCGACCAGGCCAGGGAGCACTCGGTCGAGGAAGCGGTGGAGATCCTGAAGAGGCTGCCGGGCGCGAAGTTCGACGAGACCGTGGACGTGTCACTGCGTCTCGGCGTGGACCCCAAGCATGCCGACCAGATGGTGCGGGGCGCGGTCGTGCTGCCCCATGGCATCGGCAAGACGGTGCGTGTGGCCGTCTTCGCCAAGGGGGAGAAGGAGCGCGAGGCGCGGGAGGCGGGCGCCGATGTGGTGGGCGCGGAGGACCTCGTGGAGAAGATCCAGGGGGGGTGGCTCGAGTTCGATTCCGCCATCGCCACACCGGACCTCATGGGACAGGTGGGCAAGCTCGGCAAGACCTTGGGGCCACGGGGGCTCATGCCCAACCCGAAGTTGGGGACCGTCACCTTCGACGTGGCGCGGGCGGTGCGCGAGGCCAAGGCCGGGAAAGTGGAGTTCCGCGTGGACAAGGCGGGCAACGTGCACGTGCCCGTCGGGAAGCGCTCGTTCCCCCAGGAGCAGCTGGCGGCGAATGCGCTGGCCCTGCTGGAGGCGCTGGTCCGGGCCAAGCCGGCTGCCTCGAAGGGAACGTACCTGCGCTCGGTGACGCTCTCGTCCACCATGGGACCGGGCATCCGAGTGGACCCCCAGCGCATCGCCGCGCTGTTCAAGAAGTAAGCCAGAGGAGCGCCGACGTGCCGAATGCCGAGAAGGCTGAAAGCGTCCAGTCGCTCAAGCAGCGATTCGAGGGAGTCAGGACCGCGGTGCTCACGGAGTACCGCGGGCTGACGGTGCGACAGATCTCCGACCTGAGGAAGCAGCTCAAAGGCGCCGCCGCCGAATACAAGGTCGTGAAGAACCGACTGGCGCGGCTGGCGGTCAAGGGGTCGCCGCTGGATCCCCTCGCGCCCCACCTCACGGGTCCCACCGGGGTTGCCTTCAGCAGGCACGACCCGGTGGCCGTGGCGAAGGCCCTGCAGGCCTTCGTCCGCGCCAACCCGGCGCTCATGCTCAAGGTCGGGCTCGTGGAAGGCAAGGTCGTCGAGCCGCAGGCTCTGCGATCGCTGGCCGACCTGCCCTCCAAGGAAGTGCTGCGCGGCCAGCTGGTCGGCGCGATCCAGGGACCCATGCGCCAGCTCGTGAGCCTCCTGACGGCACCGCAGCGGGAGCTCGTGCGGGTGCTGGAGGCTCGGAGCGAAGGGGCGGCCCAGTAGGCGGGCGGCTCAGTTCAATCACGACGCAGGATCAACCACGGAGGCGGAAGAAATGGGCAACATCGAGGAGATCGCCGAGAAGCTGGACTCGCTGACGCTGCTGGAGGCGGCCCAGCTTTCGAAGCTCTTGCAGGAGAAGTGGGGTGTGTCGGCGGCGGCGGCCGTGGCGGTGGCCGCGCCGGCGGCGGGGGGTGGCGCGGCGGTGCCGGTGGCCGAGGAGAAGACCGAGTTCGACGTGATCCTGTCCGCGGCCGGGGACAAGAAGATCCAGGTCATCAAGGTCGTGCGCGAGATCACCGGCCTGGGCCTCAAGGAGGCCAAGGATCTGGTGGACGGCGCGCCCAAGCCGGTGAAGGAGAAGATCGCGAAGACCGAGGCGGCCGACCTGAAGAAGAAGCTCGAGGAAGTCGGCGCGACCGTGGAAGTGAAGTAAGCCTCCGCCCCTGGGGCAGCGGGAGACCGGGGGGCCGGAGTAGGGCCCCCGTCTCGTCGGCGCGTCCCCGCGCCGGCGCGGAACTTTTCATCAGGGGCCCGGCGGCGTCGTGCCGGGTTGAGCCCTCGGCCGTCCCGGCCGAGGCGCGGAGGGACGTATGGCAGGTACCATCCAGTGCGGACGCCGGGTCCGCAAGGACTTCGGCAAGATCCCGTCCAGCGTCGACATTCCGGATCTGATCAAGATCCAGAAGCAGTCGTACGAGCACTTCCTCCAGAAGGACATCGCCGCCGAGCGCCGGGAGGAGATTGGCCTGCAGGCCGTCTTCAAGTCCGTGTTTCCCATCGCGGATTACAACGGCAACGCCGAGCTCGAGTTCGACAGCTACCACTTCGGCGAGCCCAAGTACAAGGAAGAGGAGTGCCACGACCGCGGGATGACTCTCGCCATTCCTCTCAAGGTGACGCTGCGTCTCGTGGTCTACGACCACGATAAGGAGACGAAGACGCGGACGATGCGCGAGCAGCGGGGCCAGGAGGTGTACCTGGGCGAGCTGCCGCTCATGACGGACAAGGGCACCTTCATCATCAACGGAACGGAGCGCGTCGTGGTCTCTCAGCTGCAGCGCTCGGCCGGGGTGTTCTTCGACGACGACAAGGGGAAGACCGTCGCCTCCGGAAAGCTGCTGCACTCCGCCCGGGTGATCCCGTACCGCGGATCCTGGGTGGAGTTCGAGTTCGACGCCAACGACATCCTGCACGTGCGGGTGGACCGGCGGCGGAAGATGTCGGCGACCGCGTTCCTGCGAGCCTTCTGGTTCCTGGAGCGAGGGTGCCGGAAGCCGCAGGACATCCTGAGCGACGACGAGATCCTGGCCATGTTCTACGATCTGGAGGAGGTGCTCTCCTTCGAGGACCGGACGGCCTGGGTCACGCTCTCCCCCGAGGCGCACACCGGGGTCAAGGTGGGGGACGACATCAGGCCGCCTCGGCACCGGGAGCCCCTGGTCCAGAGCGGCAAGGTTCTCACGGCCAAGGTCATCGAGAAGCTGCGCGAGGCCGGAGTGGAGAAGATTCCGGTTCGCGCCGAGTCCCTGGTGGGCCGCCGTTCGGGCAGCCGGGTCGTGGACAGCGAGACCGGCGAGGTGCTGGTGGAAGCCAACCAGGAAGTGACCTCCACGCTCCTGAGCCAGATCATGGCCCGGAAGGTGGCACCGTTCAAGCTCCTTGTCGTCACGCAGGGCAAGGTGGACGCGTCCATCTACGAGACCCTCGCCCGCGACCATTCGAAGGACCCTGACGAGGCGCTGGTGGAGATCTATCGCCGGTTGCGGCCCGGGGACCCGCCCACCGTGGACTCGGCCCGGGCCCTCTTCCGCGGCATGTTCATGGACCCGCGGCGGTACGACCTGGCGCGCGTCGGCCGGTTCATGATCAACAAGAAGCTCGACATCAACGTCGATCTCAACATCAAGACGCTGCGCCCCAAGGATATCGAGCACGTCATCAAGTACCTGCTCCAGGTCAAGCTCGCCACGAAGCCGACCGACGACATCGACCACCTCGGCAACCGGCGCGTTCGATCGGTGGGCGAGCTGCTCGAGAATCAGTTCCGTGTGGGGCTCACGCGGATGGAGCGGGCTGTCAAGGAACGCATGTCCATCTCGGACATCGCCAACCTGATGCCGCACGACCTCATCAACGCCAAGCCCGTGTCGGCGGTCGTGAAGGAATTCTTCGGATCCTCGCAGCTGTCGCAGTTCATGGACCAGACGAACCCGCTGGCCGAGCTGACCCACAAGCGCCGGCTCTCCGCCCTGGGGCCGCGGGGGCTGTCCCGGGAGCGCGCCGGGTTCGAGGTGCGGGATGTGCACCCGACCCACTACGGGCGCATCTGCCCCATCGAGACGCCGGAAGGCCCGAACATCGGCCTGATCTCCTCCCTCAGCACGTACGCTCGCATCAACGAGTACGGCTTCATCGCCACGCCGTACCGGCGGGTCGTCAACGGCGCCGTGACCCAGGAGGAGGAGCAGTACCTGACGGCCCACGAGGAAGAGAAGTTCGTCATCGCCCAGGCCAACGCGGGGCTCGACGCCAAGGGCCGCTTCGTGCAGGAGCGCGTCTCGGCCCGGAAGGCGGGCGAGTACAAGATGGTGCCGCCCGAGGAGCTGCACTACATCGACGTCTCGCCCAAGCAGCTCGTGTCGGTGGCGGCGGCCATGGTGCCCTTCCTGGAGAACGACGACGCCAACCGGGCGCTGATGGGCTCCAACATGCAGCGCCAGGCGGTCCCGCTGCTCCAGCCCGAGGCCCCGCTGGTCGGGACGGGGATGGAGCACATCGTGGCCCGCGACTCGGGCGCGGTGGTGGTTGCCCGGCGGCCCGGCGTGGTGGAGTACGTCTCGGCCGACCGCCTCCTGGTCCGCGTCGAGAGCCGGTCGAAGAAGGCGGACCCGGTGTCGGACCTCCCGCTGGACATCTACAAGCTGACGAAGTACCGGCGCTCCAACCAGAACACGTGCATCAACCAGCGCCCCATCGTCAAGAAGGGCGACCGGGTGCAGGCGAGGGACGTCATCGCCGACGGCCCGGCGACCGATCAGGGGGAGATCGCCCTGGGGCGCAACGTGCTCGTGGCGTTCATGCCGTGGGGCGGCTACAACTTCGAGGACGCGATCCTGGTCTCGGAGCGGCTCGTGAAGGACGACCGCTACACCTCGATCCACATCGAGGAGTTCGAGGTCCAGGCCCGCGACACCAAGGTCCGGCATCGTGCGGATCGGCGCAAAGGTCAAGGCCGGCGACATCCTCGTCGGCAAGATCACGCCCAAGGGGGAGACGCAGCTCACCCCGGAGGAGAAGCTGCTGCGCGCCATCTTCGGCGAGAAGGCCGGCGATGTGCGCGACACCTCGCTCACGGTCCCGCCGGGCATCGAGGGCACGGTGGTCGAGGTGAAGGTGTTCTCGCGCCGGGGCATCGACAAGGACGATCGCGCGAAGTCCATCGAGGAGAAGGACATCGCCGAGCTGGAGAAGGAGTATCAGGAGGAGGTCTCCGCGGTCGAGCTCGAACGCGACCAGAAGCTGAAGAACCTTCTCGTCGGCAAGACGCTCACCCAGGATCTGATGGATCCCATCTCCAAGGAGCGGCTCGGCAAGAAGGGCGACCGGATCCAGCGGCCGGACCTGGACAACTTCTCCTGGGCGGACCTGCGGAAGATCAGGATCAAGGAGGACGAGGGGCTCCAGACGACGATCAAGCGCATCGAGGATCTCGCCGACGACCAGATCGCGTTCTTCGACCGGATGCTGGAGGAGCGGGTCGGTCGGCTCCGCCGTGGCGACGACTTGCCGCCGGGCGTCATCAAGATGGTCAAGGTCTACGTCGCCGTGAAGCGCAAGCTCTCGGTGGGCGACAAGATGGCCGGCCGCCACGGCAACAAGGGCGTCGTCTCCCGCGTCCTGCCCGAGGAGGACATGCCCTACCTCCCGGACGGCACGCCCGTCGAGATCGTGCTGAATCCCCTCGGTGTTCCGTCCCGGATGAACGTCGGGCAGATCCTGGAGACCCACCTGGGCTGGGCGGCCAGAGCGCTGGGCCTGTGGATGGCCAGCCCGGTGTTTGACGGCGCGACCGAGGAGGAGATCAAGGCCCACCTCCGGCAGGCAGGGCTCCCGGCCTCGGGCAAGACGGTCCTCTACGATGGGCGCACGGGCAAGCCGTTCCACCAGGAGGTCACCGTGGGCCAGATCTACATGTTGAAGCTGGCCCATCTGGTGGACGACAAGATGCACGCTCGCTCCATCGGGCCGTACTCGCTGGTCACCCAGCAGCCGCTTGGCGGCAAGGCCCAGTTTGGCGGCCAGCGGTTCGGGGAGATGGAGGTATGGGCCCTCGAGGCGTACGGCGCTGCCCACACGCTGCAGGAGATGCTGACGGTCAAGTCCGACGACGTCGAAGGGCGGAACCGCATCTACGAGGCGATCGTGAAGGGCGAGAATTTCCTGGAGCCCGGCACCCCCGAGTCCTTCAACGTGCTCGTGAAGGAGCTGCAGAGCCTGGCTCTGGATGTGGAGCTCGTTCCGAAGGACGGCAAGAAGCCGTCCTAAAGGAGAGGTTGAGAATGTTGACGGACCGGCCATTCGGCAGCCTGGTGCGCGAGGAGAAGCCCGCGAAGGACCTGTGGGGGATCCTCGATCGGCATCCGAAGCCCATGACGTTCGGCGCGATCCGCATCAAGCTGGCCGCGCCGCAGAAGATCCGGGAGTGGTCTCACGGCGAGGTGAAGAAGCCCGAGACGATCAACTATCGGACGTTCAAGCCGGAGCGGGACGGGCTCTTCTGCGCCCGCATCTTCGGCCCGACCAAGGACTACGAGTGCGCCTGCGGGAAGTACAAGCGCATGAAGTTCGCCGGAGTCGTCTGCGAC
>JACPIQ010000003.1 GCA_016188005.1 Candidatus Rokuibacteriota bacterium
CACCCCCGACACGCACCACGCCCCCGTGAACGTCCGCCCCCCCGCCGGGTCCTGCACCCCCGCGCCCGCATTGTCCACGATGATCTCGCCCGGCGGCGAGTCCGATCCCGCCGGCACCCACCGCACCGCGTCCGCCACCGCCAGCCCATTGGCGTCGCTCAACTGCAGGTAGCCGCCCGTCCCCGCGTTGAACGTGAACGTCCCCAGGAGCTGCCAGGAGCCGCCGTTCACCTGCTGGTTCTCCGTGACGACGGTGGTCCCACCGGCGTGCACCACCGTGTACGGCGCCGCCGCCGACCGGTTCGCGTGCGCCGTCCACCGCACGTACACGTCGTAGCTCCCCGCCGCCGGAATTGTCGGCGTCCAGCGGTACGTGTCCACCCCCCCGCCACAGCTGTACAGCGAGTCCGTCCCGTAGAACCCCATCACCCCCGACACGCACCACGCCCCCGTGAACGTCCGCCCCCCCGCCGGGTCCTGCACCCCCGCGCCCGCATTGTCCACGATGATCTCCGCCGCCGGCGCGGTGATCGTGAAGGTCAGCGCGTTCGAGGTGCCCCCGCCCGGCGCCGGAGTGAACACCGTCACCGCCGCCGTCCCCTGGGTGCTCAGGTCGCTGGCGGGGATCGCGGCCTCGAGCTGGGTCGCGCTCACGTAGGTCGTGGGCCGGTCGGCGCCGTTCCAGCGCACGACGGAGGTCGAGACGAAGTTGCTGCCGTTCACCGCCAGGGTGAAGGCCCCCCCACCCTGCGCGGCGCTCGTCGGCGTGAGCGAGGCGAGCACTGGAACCGGGTTGCCGCTCCCGGTCCGCGTCAGCCTCAGATGCCAGACATCGCGGCGGCTGCCCGCGGCGTCGGCCCCTCCGTACATGACGGTGACGCCGTTGACAGGGTCGTAGACCATGGCGTGCAGCCGCCGCGCGGGCGGGGAGGTGGGCGGGACGAGCTGGGTCCAGGTGCCGGCGGCGGTGTCGAAGATCCACAGATCGTTGAAGTGCACCCCCGATGCGGAATCGTTGCCTCCGAAGAGAACGATCACCCCGTTGTCACTGTCGTACACCATGGTGTGCTGCTGGCGCGCGGGCGGGCTCAGCGGCGGGGCAAGATTCGTCCACGAGTTCGTCGACAGCCGGTACGCCCACGTCTCGTCCGACGACTCGTAGGTCGCGCATGGCCCGCAGCGCCCCCCGAAGAGGACGAAGACGTCGCTCGCCGCGTCGTACACCATGGAGTTGGTGACCTGGCGCAGCGGCGGCGGCGAGCCCGGGGCGCCGACCGAGAGCTTCCGGACCCAGCTCCTCGTCTGGACGTCGAGCATCCAGGTGTCGTTGTCGTTCGGCTCCCCCCCGAACAGGACGATGGCCCGGTCCAGCGGCGAGTACGCCATGGCGGGGCTGTACCGGTGGGAGGGCAACGGCCCCGTATAGCCCCAGTGAGGGCCGGAGAGGCTGCCCCATGTCTGTGTCACCGGCGAGTAGTACCAGGTGCCCCCGCCCCGCTGCGAGTAGAGGTAGTACTGCGTCCCCGCCGTGAGCCCCGAGATCGGCGTGGCGAGCGTCAACGTCTTCGTGACGGGGTCGTAGCCCGAGACATACGCCTTCTGGCTGGTCGAGATGACCTCGACCGTCCAGTCCTTGTAGAAATCCACCGTCGCCGACGAGAGGGCGCCGTCCACCAGCGTGGTCGGCCCGCTGCCCGCGTCCGCCGTCCGCGCCGATCCCTTGCAGCCGAAGCCGCTGCCCCCAACCGACCAGTACAGGCGATTGAACGAGTCGTACTCGACGGCGTGCTCGTCCCGGGGCGTGGGGGGGACGTGGTCGTTGAGGGCCCAGCAGGGGACGGACGGCTCCAGCTCGGCCCACGTGTCAGCGGCGCCGTCGTAGAACCAGACATCGTTCATGTACAGCTCGCCGCTGCCCCCGAACAGCACGCTCCGGCCGGCGACCTCGTCGAAGACCAGGTCGATCCAGCCTCGCGCGCCGACACCGCTCGGCGGGCTCGCCGGCCAGCCCTTCGCCGTCCAAGTGGCCGTCCACTGGGCGGCTGCCGGTGGGGCGGACGCCATGCCGGCAGCCACCGAGAGGGCAGTGGTGATGACGCCGACGACGAGATGCTTCCATCGAACTGGGCCGCTGGGCGGGGCGTCGGCAGCCATCAGGGCATCTCGATGATGACGTCCGTGCCGGGCCTGGCGGCGAGCCAGTCACCCAGTCCCCCGCCCAGGCCCACGATGACGAGCGCACCGCGCGCATCCACGGTGCAGACGACGTCCACGTCGAGGCCCTCGCGCGCCTCAGGAGAGGCCAGGAGGGCTGCGTAGCGAGCGGCGTCGAAGAAGCGCGTGGTGAGGGCACGGCCCGCCACGCGCACGGTGAGCCTGTCGTGGCTCTGCACGGCCCCGAGCTGATCGGGCGTGATGCTCGTCAGGATCGCGTCGGCCGTGGTGGCGACGACGTGGCCTTCGGCCACCACGGCGGACGCAGGGCCGCGGCCCTGAGCCTCCGCGTCACGCGCGGTCTGCGGCCCCGCCGGCAGCCAGAAGGCCGCGAAGACCAGAAGCCAGACGACGCCGATGAGTGGACGGAGTACACGCATGCCGGTCCGTTCCCCTTCCCTCAGGAATCGATGAGCAAGCGGCATGCCGCCCAACCCCTGGAGCAAAGTGGCCGAGAAATAAGGCGCGGCGCGGGCAGGTCGAGAGCTGTCGCTTCAACTGTCAAGGGGACCGACACGTGCCCCCGTCACTCCTCGAACAGGAGCCCACGGAGTCGGCCAGCTCACCACGGAGGGTCTCGAGCGGCTCCCCGTCCACCACGAGGCGTTTCCAGAGGGCGTAGTTCAGGAGATTCCAGTAGATCCGGGATGTGGTGTCCGGCGGTCTCTGCACCGCTCGGATCAGCGACTCGGGCACAACCTTCACCGCAAGCGGGACCAGGGGCTCGAGCGGCCCTCCCCGCATCGCCCACCGTCGTGCGTGGATCCCGAACCCGCTCTTCGGTCGGTCGAGGATGAACTCGGGCACCCCGGCCTGCCGGCTCATCAGCCGCGCAAGGTGCTTGGGGGAGGCCAGCTTGCGCTCCCACGGTATCCCGAATGCGTACCCCATCAGCGTCGCCTCCGTGAAGGGGAAGACCAGGGCCCGGCCGGTCGCGTCGGCGAGCCGGGACCACAGCCCCTGCACGGCGGACGTGGACCCCAGCAGCGCCAGGATGGAGACGACATCGAGGAGATCACGGTCCAGGAAGGGACGCAGCGCCCTCAACCGGTTCTCGATGATCACATCGGAGGCGACGCCGAAGTAGCTTCGCGCCCACGCGGGATCCCCGTACCGCTCATCCTCCCAGAGCGGATGCTCGGGATCGTCCACGGGACGCAAGAGTGCCTGCCAGCGCTCGAGACGCGCTCGGAACGCGTAGGCCTTCCAGGTCAGCCGGGACAGGAGCCGGAACGCATGCACGATCGGCCGCCGGGCAAGATAGCGTCCGACACGCAGGCCACGGCGTCCCTGGAAGATCTCCTCGTGGATCTGGACCCCGAGGTAGTTGTCGGCCCCCTCTCCGCACAGGAGCACCGAGACCCCCTCGGCGATACCGTGGGTGAAGAGCGCCGCGAGGAGTGGGGTCTGAAGCCCGTGCAGGGGCTGCTCGACCGCGGCAATCGCGCTCAGCACGGCGTCCAGGTACTCGGCCGTGGTGGGCTCATGGTGCCGGTGGCACATCCCGAGAGCCGTTGCGGCCGTGATCGGATACTCCTTCTCGGCGTTGCTCGCGTCGTCCTCGAAGGGATACGAGGTGGAGTAGGTCTCTCGGGTGCCGAGGAGCCGATCGGCCAGGCGTGCCAGGAGGGACGAGTCGACGCCCCCGCTGAGCAGGGTGGTCACCCGCCCCTGCGTGGCCCCGAGCGGCCGCACGGCCTCGCTGAGGAAGTCGAGCGCTGTCCGCCCGAGATCGGCATCCGGGACGGCCTCACGATGCACGGCCCTGTCGAGGAAGTCGCAGCCCGAGGAGGCCGTGACCTTGAGGCCGCCCTCGTCGAGATCCACGCGGAGACTTCCTCCGTAGGGGACCTGGTGGATGTTCTCGAACATGGTGGCCGGTGCCATGACATAGCAGTAGACGAAGAATTCCGGGAGGGCCGTGCGGCGCTCCTGGATCGGGATTCCGGCTCGGCGCAGCAGCCACACGTGCGTGGCGCACAGGAAGTCTCCGTCGGGTGTGACAGTGTAGTAGACGAGGCGTCCGCCACGGGGCTGGCGCCGGACGTCCAGCCTGTGGCGCGTCGGGTCGAAGGCGACCTCTGCGAGCTCGGGAGCCGCGGCCCCGGCGCGGGAGAGCGGACGTTCCGTGACGGTCAAGAGTGTCCCCGTGTCATCCACGTGTGCGAGCGGTCCCGCCGCCAGCGCTGTCACGTGCCACCGACCGGCGACGAGCTCGAGGCGCCGGGACCCATCGATGACGGGCAGCAGGCGGCGCCGGCCGATGGCGACGAGGAACATGAGCTCACGTTACCTCATGGTACTCTGAGCGGCAAAGGGACCTCTCAGGGCGCTCCGGCTCGTGGACTCTCCCATAGGTGGGGAGCAAGAGCCACGCAGCTGACCGGGGAGAACGTTGCGACGTCGGACGGGGCAGCGCCGCGCGCAGGATGACCATCCCGTGTGCGCCGGCCCGCGGTCCAGCGGCGGGCCGACCTGCAGAGCCCACACCGGGCGAGCCCGTCGAGGAAGGCACGGGAGGCGATGCGGCCGATCACGTCGGTGATTCCCGGACTCTGGCGGCTCCACCGTGCAGGGCGGTCTGCGCTCCTGCACTGGCGACAGCAGGACTGGATCATGAAGCGATTCGGGAGCACCGACGTCCATGAGGGGATGCTGCTGGACACGCAGCGCTGCGAGGCTTACCGGAGCGCGATCCGGCAGGTGGTCCGGCCTGGCGACGTGGTCGCCGACCTTGGTGCCGGGACCGGGCTCCTGTCATTCTTCGCGGTGGAGGCGGGCGCCCGGCGCGTGTACGCCATCGAGATGAGCAGCATCGCGGAGGTGGCTGCCCGTCTCATCGAGGCCAACGGCTTTCAGGACCGGATCACGCTGGTGCGGCGGCGGTCGACCCGGGCCCGCTTGCCAGAGCGGTGCGACGTCATTCTGTCGGAGACGCTCAGCATCCTCGGCTTCGAGTCCGAGCACACCATCGCGTTCATGAGCGACGCGCGCGAACGCCTCCTGAAGCCTGGCGGACGGGTCATCCCGCAAGAGTGCTGGACGCTCATGATGCCCGTCCAGTCCGACCAGTTCGGTGTCGGGTCCCTGCCCGGTCTCCTGTACGGTTTCGACGTCTCGGAGCTGCGCCGCCGGAGGTACCGGCGACAGGCCCTCCACCTCGAAGTCTCGGGGAAGCGGATCGTGGAACTCGCGGACGCCGTGAGACGCTGGCACATCGACTTCCGCCGTGAGTCCCCGGTGCCGTCGGGCGAGATGTTCGAGTTCGGGACCCGTCGGGAAGGCCGACTGGACGGATTCCTGGGATGGTTCGAAGCGACGCTGTGCGACGGGGTCGTCCTGTCGAACTCACCCCGGCTGCCGCCGACCTCCTGGGGTCAGCTGTATTTCCCGACGCTGGACCAGCCAGTGGTGCATCCAGGCCAACGCATCCGGCTGCACCTGGATCCCGGCCTCATCGCCGGGATGCCGCACTGGTCCTATCGCGTGAGCGTCGACTAGCATGAGACGCCCTGCTCCATTCCAGGGCTCTCTCAGAGGCCCCGAACTTCATCCTCCGGGATTGTCCCACGACAGGCGAAACGGCCTCCCCAGTCCCGCCAGGGCCAAGCCCGGGATCGGATAAGTTGCGAACGGGGGGGAGAGGGGACCGGAAGGATCGAGTCCGGCTGGCCGAGAGGTGGCTCAAGACCACCGTGGACGACGTCCTCCGCTGGTTCGGCTACGAGATCCGGCGAACCGGTCGCCGGCCGGCTGAGATCTGGCAGACGCGCCCGGGGGGGAGTCCCCAACCGCCGCTCCCTTACGCCGAGAACCCCGCGATCGGGGCGAGCAACCTGCGCGTCAAGCTGGAGCGGGTGCGGGCAGGCGGCGCGTTCGAGACCGAGAACATCGCGATCATCAACCAGGCGGTGGCGAGGCTGATCGGCCCCGCGACACGGATCGTCGAGCTCGGCGGCGGGACCGGGATGTTCGCGTACGAAGCCTCGGCCGACCCGACTCGCACCATCGTGTGCTCGGAGTTCGATGCCGAGGCAAGCCGGTGGGCCCAGGAGAACCGGAGCCGTCCGAACATCCGCTATGTCACGCGGCCCGTCTCGCCGCAGGACGGGCCCTTCGATCTGCTGGTGTCCATCGAGGTGGTCGAGCACGTGCGGGACTTCCCGGCCTTCCTCGCCGTGTGCGCCGGGCTGGCGCCGCGGGCGATCCTCACGACGCCCAACAAGAGCAGTCGAGCAACGGCGGCTGCCGACGGACCGCCGGACTACCGGCTGCACGTGCGGGAGTGGACAGCCGGCGAGTTCTACTGGGTCCTCCGGTGCTTCTACGAAGAGGTGCGGCTGTTCACGCTGCCCGACGCGCTCGTGCCCGACGTCGCGCCCATCCGGGTGACCGATCGGCGGTCGCCGCTGATCGCCGACTGCCGCCGGCCGATCGCCGCCAGCGGGGGAGCCCGACCCAGCGCATGAGGAGCGTGCCGCCGCCCGCGGTCCGTTCGGACCGCCCGGCGGGGGCCGGAAGGGAGGATGGCGGCGGTGGAGCGGTGGCAGGAGCTCGAACTGCAGTACGCGCGCCGGCTCCGGCAGAGCAGCCGTGCGGAACGGCGGGCGCTCTACGCCGAGGCGTACTCGGTCGTCTCGGAACTGCGCGCCCGGACAATGCCGCCCGATCCCGAGAAGCGCACCGCGGGCACGTCGAAGTCGCTGGTGAAGGCGCTGGCTCGTCTGCTCGGCCCGACCGACGACGTGCTCGAGGTCGGCTGCGGCCGGGGCTACACGTGTCTGGGCCTGGCCCCTCACGCGCGGTCCATCGTCGGTGTGGACGTCTCCACCCCGGCCCTCCGCGAGGCCGAGCAACTCCTGCGCGCTCACGACATCCGCAACGTGGCGGTGCGCCAGGTGGCCGGGGACGAGCTCACGGCCGCGTTCCCGGCCGCCGCCTTCGACGTGGCCGTCGCCATCGACGTGTACGAGCACCTCCACCCCGAGGACTGCCGGGTCACGCTGCAACAGATCCACGCGGTGCTGAGACCCGGGGGGACGTGTATCGTGGTGACGCCCAACCGGATCTTCGGACCGCACGACATCACGCGCGTCCTCTATCCCGAGGCGACCGAGCCCCTGGGCTTTCACCTCAACGAGACCACGTACCGGGAGCTGCTGGCGGCCATGCGCGAGGTGGGCTTCGGACGCTTTCGCACGCTCCGGACGATGTCCCGGTGGTCGACCTGGCTCTGGCCGCGCCGGCTGTTCGGAATCACCTACCCGGCCTGGGTGAGCGTGCTCTGCGAGCGCGCGGTGACCACGTGGGGCGCCCCCGCGGCCGGGCCGCTGCTGGCCGGGATCCGGCTGCTCGGAAAGAAGCGAGGCATCCGGGTCCCGTGACCGGGCCGGGTCAGCGGGCGCCTGTCACCTCGGCAAAGAGCGCCTCGAGCGCGACGATGGTGAGTCGCGGGTCCAGCCGCTCGATCCGCGCTCGCGCGGCCCGGCCCATCAGCCGCCGGGGCTCGGCGGGAAGATCCCAGGCCGCGAGGATTCCCGCCTCGAGCGCGCCGTCGTCCTCCTGCGGGACGAGAAGGCCGCTCTCCCCGTGGGTGATCAGCTGCTCGAAGCTCGCCCCCTCGGTCGCCACCACCACGCGTTCGAGGGCCATCGCCTCGAGGCATGCGTTGGGGAGGTTGTCCACGCGGGATGGGAGGACCACGACCCGGGCGCCGGCCACGAGCGGGAACAGGTCGGCCCGCGGCCGCTCCGAGAGGACGACGATCCGCTTTCCGTAGGCGCCGAGGGCGCGGGCGATGTACGCGTCGAAGGGCTCCCCCGCCGCGGTGCGGAAGACCCGGCCCACGAAGACGAAGCGGAACTCCGGCCGCCGGTCCAGGATGCCCGGGAGGACGCGGACGAGCCGGTCGCCTCCCTTGAGCAGACCGATCGTGCCGAAGAAGAGCGCGTAGGTCTCCGGAGGGAACTCGGCCGGCGGCGAACCTACCATCGCCGCGTGCTGGGCGACGGCGAAGGGCGGCTCGATCACACGCACGGTTCGGCCGAACGCCTCCGAAGCCGCCGCGGCGAGCAAGTGGCTCGGCGCGTATGCGGCCGCGCTGTGCCGGACCTGCCAGGCCTCGGCCCATCCCTGCAGCCGGGCGGCGGCACCCGGAGGCCTGGCGTAGGCCCGGCGCCAGAGGATCTCGATGCTGGAGATCCGGGTCACCAGGGGCGCCACGCGCCGCACGGCCGCCCCGAGCCCGGGCGCGCGGAAGTTGCTCGCCTGGACGACGGCGAATGGAGCCTCGCGGTGTCGGAGCCGGAGGGCGCGGGCGAGCCGGAGGGTCGAGCCCGCCAGCTCGAGGAAATCATCGAGGCGCCACGCCAGGGGAATGCGCCGGGCGCGGGCCGCCCATCCCTGCGCCTCGGTCACCCGGTGGACGGGCACGGGCCCGTCGAGCGTCCGCTCTGTCCGGTCCGAGAGGGTGAAGACCTCCGGCTCGTGGCCCGCCTGGACCAGCGCGTGCGCCACGCGCTGCACATAGGCCGCCAGGCCGCCGGCGAAGACCTGCTCGGTCGGGTACTCGGTGGTGAGGAAGGCGATCCGCACGGCGCCGGTCACCGCCCCCGGGCGACGTCGTGGCGCAGCCGACGCACCTCCTCGAGGAAGTCCTCCGCGATGGCATCTTCGGGCCGCAGCTGACCCGGGTGCCAGCGCAGATCGCGGTCCCAGTGTCCCGGGCACTGGGCCACGGCCCGACCGACGAACGTGTAGCTGATCTCGAGCAGCCGGACCCGGCCTTCGCGGTCCCGGACGAAGTCGTAGGCCATCGACTGGAATCGGAGCCGTCCCGAGATGTCGAAGGCGAGCTGCACCGCGTCCAGCCCCACCTGCGAGGGATCCGCGTCGATCCTGCCGCTGCCGGAAGCCCGGAAGTCTCCGGGCCGATTGAAGCGGCGGAACCCGAACGCCCGGTCGCCGATCACCGTGACGCGGTAATCGAACTCGTTGCCGGGGAGGTACTCCTGAAAGAGGACGGCGGTGGACTCCATGGGCCACAGGACAGGGACCGAGGGCTCCAGCAGGTGGGCTCGGCCGTAGCGGAGCCGCCGGGCGACGACCCGCGCGACGTCCCCGGGCAGTCCGCGGCTCCGTTTCCACAGGGGGCCCACGTCCCCCCTGGCGATGGCCGCGAGGTCATGGTGCCCCGTGAGGCCCCGGTCGAAGACTCGACCGATCAGCCGCGCCGCCGCCGCCGGGGACTCGACCAGGCACACCGACTGTGAGCTGGCCCCTCCGCGGAGCTTGAAGACCAACGGGTAGCCCGCCTTCGCGCTCCACGCCAGAGCATCGCCGGCATCGTCGAAGATGGCGGTCTCGGGCAGAGGCGCCCCCGCCAGCTCGAGCAGCCAGG
This sequence comes from Candidatus Rokuibacteriota bacterium, assembly GCA_016188005.1. NCBI lineage: Bacteria > Candidatus Rokuibacteriota > Candidatus Rokuibacteriota bacterium. The sequence continues at coordinate 9,614 of JACPIQ010000003.1, forward strand.
CCTGGGCGATCTTGTCGTCGTAGTGCCAGCGGGTCGCGAAGTTCGGCCACACCGGGATCGGAAGCGCATGCTCGACCGCCGAGAGGAAGGGCTTGGCGATCCCCTGGCTTGCCGGGCCGTGGGTGAATCGCCACATGAAGCCGTCGGCTTTCCGGAGCGCCCCGAAGGCCTGGCCGTCGGGTCTCCGGACCGGGATGACGTCGACGCCCTGGGCGGCCAGGTACTCGCCCAAGCGCTCGGCCCAGGGAGGCTCCCCGATGGCCGCGTCCTGGTAGATGGCGATCCCCTGCGCCACTCGTCGGCACCCCCCTCTCGATTCACGCGGCACGAATGGTGAGCGGTGGCCTCGCGCCCGCGCAGTGGGGCCTGATGGTAAGGACGCGGCCTCGCGTCCCGGTCACCCTCCGCCCCCCCGCGGAGACAGCGTACGCAGGTAGAGAGGTGATCCGGCGCCTACTCTAGCACGTCTGGCTCCAGGCTCTCCGTTCCGCGGCACCCCACTTCGGCGCCCCGCGCGGGAGTCGCGTGAAGAGACTTGCCCTCGACGGCGAGACCGGAAAGCTTGCCCAAGACCCCGTTGTGCCAGCCGAAGGACGGGGCCGGCGCACCGGGCTGGAGCCGGCCCCCTCCCGGCCACCGAAGAGGCGCGGAAGGCGCCGCCTCGTGCTAGAGTACCCGCCGGGGAGGCGCCCTGCGTGAACAAGATCCTCGTCGCACTCGATGGGTCCTCGCTGGCCGAGTCGGCGATCCCCGCCGTCATCGACATCGTACGCCAGGGGGGGATCACGGTGATCCTCCTCCAGGCGGCCGAGCGGGACGAGATGGTCGGCGCGGATCCCTCCGGGGTGGAGACAGACGGGGTCCGCGAGGCCGCCGAGTACCTGACGCGCATCGAACAGCGCCTCGCCTCGGCCGGGGTCACGAACGTGGTCAAGTCCGTCTGGCGCGGCCCGGCGGCGGCCGCGATCATCGAAGCGGCGCGCCTCATGGAAGTGGACCTCATCGTGATGACGACCCACGGGCGGAGCGGCATCGGCCGGCTCATGTGGGGGAGCGTGGCGGAGTCAGTCCTGCGCGGGACCTCGGCCTCCATACTCCTCCTGCGCGCGCCCGGGGCCTCACTCCAGGCCCCGTCGGGCCTCGGCCTGGCTCGACCTGCCGGGGCCCCGGACACCACCCCCGCCCGACCCGGGGCCGGGCCGTCCGCCCCCGCAAAATGATCGGCTGCGGGGCGCCGGCTCCGCACCAGGAGGAGAGCCCCATGCGACGCCCCGTCCCGCGGCTCCCAGGCCGCCTCCCGCTCCTCGCTCCGCTCCTCGCGCTCACGCTCCTGGCCCTGGCCGGGGCGGGAGCGCCGACGGAGGCGCAGACGGCGCTGGACATCATGCGGAAGCAGCGGGACCTGCAGCGCGTGAAGGACGAGCAAGAGGTCCAGCAGATGGACGTGATCAACAAGGCGGGCGTGGCGAAGCAGCGCCGGGTGGTCCGCCACACCCTCACCGACAAGCGGGACCTCAGCAAGATCCTGCTCCGTTTCCTGGCGCCGCGGGACGTGGAGAACACGGGCCTCCTCACCTGGGAGGCGAAGGGCGGCGACGACGACCAGTGGCTCTACCTCCCCGCCACGAAGAAGGTCAAGCGCATCGCCTCCAGCGGGAAGAAGAACCGCTTCATGGGAACGGATTTCGCCTTCGAGGACCTGAGGCCCGAGAACCTCGAGCTGCACCGGTACAACCTCCTTGGCTCCGAGGCCGTCGAGGGGCAGGACTGCTGGGTGATCGAGGCCGTCCCGGCGACGGAGCGGCAAGCCGCCGACAGCGGCTACAGCAAGCGCAAGCTCTGGGTGCGCAAGGACAGCCACTACACGATCAAGCGCGAGTACTACGACAGGAAGGGGAAGCTCGAGAAGATCGAGCACAGCCGCGCCCTCGTGAACGTGCTGGGCACGGTCTGGCGGGCCAACCAGATCGAGATGCGCGACGTGCAGGAGGGGACACGCACGGTCGTGAAGGTGGAGAGCCGCGCCCTCAACAAGGGGCTCGGCGACGCCCTCTTCACCGAGGCCGCGCTGATCGCGGGCGGGTCGTAAGGGCCCGGGCGCCCCGGAGCCACCCGGCGCCATGAAGCGCGCGCTCCTCTGGGTCCTCGACCACCCGGGGCTGACACTCGGGCTCGTCGCCGCCCTCACGCTCTACTTCGCCCTCCAGGTCCCCCGCCTCGAGATCGACGCCTCGGCCGAGGGCCTCATGGTCGAGAAGGATCCCGCGCGGGCCTACTACGACCAGGTCAAGCAGCGCTTCGGCAGCGACAATCTGACCATCGTCCTGGTCAAGGCCGACGACGTCTTCGCGCGGCCCGTGCTCGAGGCCGTCAAGCGCCTCTCCGACGCCCTCGAGCGGATCGAGGGCGTCACCCGCGTGGAGAGCCTGACGACCGTCAACAACATCAAGGGCGAGGGGGATCAGCTCAACACCGACCCGCTCGTCGGGGCCGCCGTGCCGCGCGACCCGGCTGCGCTCGCCCGGATCCGCGCCGACGCCCTGGGCAGCCGGGTCTTCGTGGGCAACATCGTGTCGGCGCGCGCGACGGCCACCGCGATCAACGTCTACACCGATCCCGCCGCGGGGGACAAGCAGTTCAACCGGCGCTTCGCGGAGCGGGTCGACGCCCTGATCGCCGGGGTCGCGACCCCCGGCCTCAGCCTCTACCAGATGGGCACCCCCCTCACGAAGGTCACCTTCGCGGACTACATCCAGCAGGACCAGGTGAACCTCATCCCGATCTCGGTGGGAGTGCTCCTCCTGGTCCTCCTGGTAGCCTTCCGCATGCTCCAGGGCGTCGTCATTCCCCTCGTCACGGGACTCGTGAGCATCGCCTGGGGGCTCGGGCTGATGGCGATCTTCGGGCTCCCGGTGAACGTCATCACCGCCATCATCCCGTCGCTCCTCATCGCCATCGGCTTCACGGAAGACGTTCACATGATCTCGGAGTACCACCACCTGCTAGAGGCCGGCCACGACAAGGTCACGGCCCTCCGCCGGATGATCGAGCAGTCGGCGCTCCCGATCCTCATCACCACCTTCACGACCGTCGTCGGCTTCGGGAGCCTCGTCACCACCGACATCACGATGCTGATCCAGTTCGGCTGGGCGTCGTCCCTGGGGCTCACCGCGAACTTCATCGTCACGGTGACGGTGTTGCCCATCATGCTGAAGTGGTGGTCGGTCCCGCGGCGCATCCACGTGGCGGCGTTCGAGGACGAGTCCGAGCGGGGCGGTATCCCGCGGGCGATGGAGTGGCTCGGGCGGATGAACCTGAAGTACCGGCGGCCGATCCTGGCGGTCGCCGCGGTGCTCACGGCCGCTTCCCTGGTCGGCTGGTACAACCTGCGGGTCAACACGGACTTCATCGCCTACTTCCCCGAGAAGTCGTTCATCCGGCAGCGCACCGCCGACCTCCACCGCTCCCTGGCGGGGGCGGTCAACTTCTTCATCGTGGTGGACACGCGGCAGGAGGACGGGATCAAGGATCCGGGGCTCCTGCGCAGGATCGCGGGCCTCCAGGAGTTCCTGGCGGGGACGGGCCAGGTCGACAAGACCGTGTCCGTCGCCGACTACCTGCGCAAGATGCACCGGGAGATGAACGGCGGCGACCCGGCCTTCGAGGTGATCCCGGATTCCCGCGAGCAGGTCGCCCAGTACCTGCTCACGCTCGAGGGCAAGGAGCTGGCCAAGTACATCGACTTCAAGGCGGCGGCGGCGAACATCGTCGTCCGGCACAACATCACCAGCTCCTGGGAGCTCTCGGCCCTGCTCGGGCGCATCGAGACCCACGTGAAGGCCACCTTCCCGCCGGGGGTCTCCGTCCGGCCCACCGGCGAGACGATCCTCATCAACAACGCCGCCGACTACATGGCGGTCAACGAGCTCCAGAGCTTCTCCTTGACCTTCGTGATCATCGGGCTGATCCACGCGCTGCTGTTCTTCTCGCTGCGCGCCGGGCTCCTGTCGTTGATCCCCAACGTCGTGCCGATCCTCTTCAACTTCGGGCTCATGGGCCTCCTTGGGATCCCGCTCAACACCGGGACCGCCCTCATCGCGACGATCGCCATCGGCATCGCGGTGGACGACACCGTCCACCACATGGTCACCTACAGCCGCCAGCTCCGGGAGCACCACGACCAGACCGTGGCCATGGTCAACACGATGCGGAGCCAGGGCCGCCCCATCATCTACGTGTCGCTGGCGCTGGCCGGGGGGTTCCTGGTCCTGGTCTTCTCGAACTTCGTGCCGACCCTGTACTTCGGCACGCTGTCGGCCTTCGTCATGCTGGTGGCGATGGTCGGGGAGCTGGTCCTCACACCCATCCTGATGCAGGCAGCCCGCCTGGTGACGGTCCTGGACCTCCTCGCCCTCAAGCTGGGTCGGGATTTCCGGACGCTGCCGCTCTTCCGGGATTTCTCCCTCTGGGAGATCCGGAAGATCGTCGTCCTGGGCGCGCTCCACGAGTACCCCGCCGGCCACTACATCCTCCGCATGGGCGAGCGCGGCACCGAGATGTACATGATCGTCGCCGGAGGGGTTCGCGTGACCACGCCGGGGCCCGACGGCGGTGAGCAGACGGTCGGGCGCCTCAAGCCGGGGATGGTGTTCGGGGAGGTCGGCGCGGTGGCCGGCGGGCCCCGGATGGCGAACGTCATCGCCGAGGAGGCAACCGAGGTGCTCCGGCTGGACTGGCCGGTCCTCGAGCGCGTGCGCCTGCGCTTCCCGTACACCGGCGCGAAGCTCTTCCGCAACGTGGCCCGGGTTCTGGCCGAGCGTCTCAGCGCCGGCCGGCCTCCGATCGCGGCCGGCGCCCCGGCGGCTGGATCCGCGCCGGCCGGCCCGCCGGCCTAGCTCCCCCACCCCCGACCTCCAGGGGGCTGCGGCAAAGCCCCGCAGGCCGATCAAAAAGGTCCAGATGCGAGGCGGCGCCAGACGGCCGCACGCGAGGCGTACTCCGCTTGGCGAGCCGAGCCGGAGGCGAGGGGAGCGGATCCGGAGATCCAGGCGAGCGTGAGCGAGCCACGTTGAGCGTGCGGCCCGAGGGCGCCAACGAAGCAGATGGGCCTTGCTGGGCGGCCTGCTAGCGTGAGTTTACCCCGGAGCTGGTGGGCGCTTCGGGAAACGGGCTGAAATCACGCGCGATTCTCGCCCGAGGAGCGTAGTTACTACGGAGTCGGGAGCAAGTCAAAGCCCACCGCCAGCCGCCGCGCTGGCTCGGGC
>JACPIQ010000004.1 GCA_016188005.1 Candidatus Rokuibacteriota bacterium
CTCCGCGGTGCTGGCGGGCCTCGCCCCCCGGAGCCTCACCCTCCTGCTGGCGGCCTTCTCGGCCTTCGCCATCGCGGAGGAGGTGCCGGGGACGGACCGCCCCGGCCATTACCGGACGCTTCTCAGCGAGCACCGGGTGTCGGGGCCCATCGTCGTCCTCCACTCGGCCCATGACCGGGCCCTCGGCTCGATCTACCCCGCCGTCACCGGCGCGGGCCAGCTCGATCGCGCCCCGAACCCGGGGCGCCTGGGGCACGTCCGCGAGGTGGTGGCGGCCAGCGCGCTCGGCTTCGCGGGCGCCCGCGGCGTGCTGGCGCCCCAGTTCGACCTGCTGGAGGTCCAGCGCACCGGGCTGCCCTGCCAGCCGGTGATCAACGTGAATGCCTCGAAGGTCGTCCGCGAGAGCCAGTGGCTCCTTGGCGCTCATAGGGACATCTACCACCCGGAGATCGCGATGCTGATCCTGATGGCGGCGGGCCAGATCAAGGGGAGCCCCGAGGGCCCGCGCCGCCCGCCGCTCAGCCCGTGGAGCGAGCCATGACCTGCCGGGTCGCCGCGGGCCCGCCCCCGCCGCAAACCGAGTGGCTGATCCTCGCCTACATGGCCGGCGACAACAACCTGGAGGGCGAGCTGCTCGGAGACCTCGCCGAGATGGAGCGCGTGGGGTCGCACCCGGGCCAGGTCGAGATTCTTGCCCAGGTGGACCGCTCGCCCGGGCAGGACGCGTCCAAGGGGAACTGGCACGGCGCCCGGCGCTACTACGTGCTGAAGGGTACCGACCCGCGCAAGCGCGCCTCACGGCTCATCGCCGACCTCGGCGAGACCAATACCGGCGGCCCGCGGGTGCTGGAGGACTTCATCGCCTTCGGGGCCAGGAACCTGCCTGCCCGGCGTACGGCGCTGATCCTCTCCAGCCACGGCTCGGGCATGTACACCCCGCCCGAGATGGGCTCGGCCCGGCGCGACCCATCGTCCCCGCATCGGCGTCGCCGCCGGCCCTTCTTCCACCCCACGCGCGAGCGACTCCGGGAGACGGCCCCCAGCACCCGCGGCATCGCCTACGACGACACCTCGGGCGACTGCCTCGACATGCTCGAGCTCAACCGCGTGCTGGCCCGCGCCCACCGCCTCCTCGGCCGGAAGGTGGATCTCGTGGGCATGGACGCCTGCCTGATGACCATGATCGAGGTCGCCTACCAGATCAAGGACCACGCCCGCGTGCTCGTCGGCTCCGAGGAGCTCGACCCCGGCGCCGGCTGGCCCTACGCGGCGATCCTGGGAGACCTCGCCGCGAAGCCGACCCTGGGCTCCGGGGAGCTGGGCGCCACCATCGTCCGCCGCTACATTGAGTCCTACGAGGGCACCGGCCTGGATGCTACCCAGTCGGCCATCGATCTCGACCAGCTCGACGACCTGGTGGAAGCGGTGGAGGCCCTCGTGCTGGCGCTACTCGCCGGGCTCCGCAGCGCTGGCATGCTCGCTGTGCTCCGCCTGGCCTGGCACCGCACGCTGCGCTTCTTCGATGATGCCTACGTAGATCTCCACCACTTCGCCACGGAGCTGGCGCGCGCCACCGATCGCCGGAGGATCCGTCACGCGTGCGAGGATGTGCGCCGGCGTATAGAGGGCAGAGCCGCGCGAAGCCCCCTCTTCGCCGAGGAGCATACCGGACCGCGGGTGGACCCCGCGCGCGGGCTCTCCATCCACTTCCCGGCATTCCGGAACCCGGCCTTCCACTACCGCGAGATCGACTTCGCCCGGCGCACCCGATGGGCCGACGTCATCGACGCCTACCTCGGGCGGGGAAGATGAGGTGGCCTCTGGGGCGTGCCAGAGACACCAGAGCGGTTGACGGCCCTCAGTTCTGCGGCCGCGGGTGGAGTGGGAACCCCTGGGTTGCCCGGCCCCGCGGACGACGAGGGAAACCGGCGGCCGGCCGGCGGAGGCATGGGAGGCCATCGGCTGATGCCGGCTGCGAAGAAAGCGAACAAAGCGAAGAAAGCGAGCGGGCACGGGCCGGACCCGGGGCTTCTTTCGCTTTGTTCGCTTCTTTCGCGGCCGCGGAGGGTGGGAGATTGAGCTACGTGGCGCTGGCCAAGGCCGCCTGCAAAGGCCCTCTCTGCGTTGTCGGTGCCGCGCGAGCCGGGCGGCGGGCCCCCCGGGCGTCCTCCGGTCGACCGCCGGCCCCAGGCGGGCGAGGGAGAGCGCCAGGCCTCCAGCTCTCGATCGCCCTCTGGCTGCCGCGGAAACGGCTCCGGCCGGGGCCCGCTCCCATTAACCGCGCGACGACCCCCTTGCACCCGTCGGGAGGAGGAAAGCCTCGAGATCAGCCGGGAATTGATTCCAGGTCAGGGGTTGCTCGAACACGTCCTCTATCCTGAAGTTGTTCTGCTTGCCGCGCACAACACCTCCCATCGCGGCTCGCTTGGCCGCCGTGGAGGTCAGGATCGTGAACCTGGGTTTCCCGGCGGGCTGGGTCAGATCGGCGAAGCACCATCGAAGAAGGGGGTCCCGGCTCTCGAGGAGATGAGAGGGAAGCAGAAGGAGATCGACTTGAGGTCCTTAGCCGTTCCGATCGCCGAAGCCGATACCCCCCGCCCGATGACCGGCGAAGGCCTTGAACTCGATAAGCCTCAGGGGGGTGCCAGGCGAGGGCGCCACCAGCACGCCGACGTCAAGGGCAAATGGCTCCAGGATGGCGTACCGGAGAGGGCCTGCGGCGCTCGCCTCGAGACGGAGCCGGATCCCGGAGACGGTTGCTGCCTGGAAGTCCGCCTCCGACGCGACGGCGGGGTCTACCGTCTGTGCCAACCGCTCATGCCCTCCTTGAGCCCGCCCAACGGTCGACGGCCTCCCGGAGACGGCTCACCTCCTTGTCGTTGCCTGGGGCGCCCCGATGTCGGTCGTCCCCTCCTCCGGGGAGCCCTCACCGCCGACGGCGAGCTCATCGAACTCCTCGGCCTCGAGCATCTGGCGACGCGGGGCCAGCATGCCGACGAGGTAGCGATCTCCCGCACCGAGTTCTGGTCGATCTCCTCCTCTGGCCCCCCGGCGGGTCCGAGGAGGTCGCGCACAACGATGTCCTCGAACTCCGCACGGATCTGGGAGGGGGACGGCGTCGGCAGCACGGGATCAGGCATCGCTCAGGCCTCCGGAGAGCAGGTCAAGGCAGATCCTGGTAGTCCGTCACTGGCGGTTCCGGCGTACGACGCGGTGGCTCGCACTCAGGAGGCGGCAAGTCGACGTCCGGTCCCTCCTCTGGTGGGATCGACAGGCCATAGGCGACCGCGAAGCGCCGGAAATGCTCGCTGGCCATCCCCGACATGTCGAGGTCGTCCGGTAGGGGGACCTCCTCGAGCGAGTAGCGCCTGACACCAGCGTTTCCGAGGCTACGCTCATCGTAGGTCGAGAGGATCGCAGACCGGAAGAATGACGAGCCGCTTCCACCGCCGCCGACGAAGAGCGGGATGGGCCCCGCAGGATTCGCATGGCGCCTCCGATGGTACGCCTGAGCCAGGTCGTCGAGCCCCTTGCGCCACTCCTTCCCATCCACGCGCTTGCTGCACATGATCACCTTCACGATCAGGTTCTGGATCTGCCGTTCGGCGTCATCGAGGAGCCCGGAGAGGTTGTCCCGACTGTGCGGCTCGGCGAGGATCCGCTCGACCTCGGCAACGGCCAACGAGGTGGCCGCCGCCACCACCCCGGCCACGGCTGCCACACCCAGGTGCTCGACCTCGCCGGAATAGAAGTTGACCTGGGAGGGCTTATCCGGAGGCCGGTGGAAGCGGAACGAGGCGCCGTCGAGTGTCCCTGCCCCGACGTCGAAGTACAGGTAGATGCCCTCCAGCGCCCTGGGCGACGTGATGAAGGAGCGGACCGCAGCGGCGATCTCGGCCTGAACGGAGACGTCGGTGGTCCATCGCACCCGCTCCAGGTCTCGGACGGCGGAGCACGCACCGGCCAGCGTCGTCGACTCGGGGACGCCCCGGCGCGCCCATGTGGCCGCAATGCCAAGAACCCGCCTGAATCTCCCCAGGGCCAAGGAATTCGCGTACTTCACCGGCACACCAATGCTGAACGACCACAGGGGAGCCCGCTCCTTCAAGAGATCCTGCCGCTCCGCCGTCACCCAGCGACACGAGCGGTCGATGACCCGGGCGAGGAAGAACGCAGCGAGCGCCTCGACCCGCTCGGGCGAGTCACAACCATCGACCAGCGCGGGCACCCACGCGCCGGTGCCCATCGGGATGTCGAGCCGCGCCAGCCGCATCTTCACGAAATCGAGGGTGACCGACCCCGGCAGCGGCGCGCGGCGTCGCCATTCGGCCTCGCTGAGACCGGCAAGCACCAGGTCGTCGCGCAACTCGATGTGGGATCCCAGCAGAGCGTCTTCCAGGCGGGGCGTCCCCCTCGCGAACGTCACCACCTCAGACTTGTCGCTCCCGAGGTCGCGGAAGCACACCTTCGTATACCGCGTGCCGAAGTCGATCCCCAGGTGGAGAGGCGCCGTCTGCGTTCGAAGGACCCGTACCGATCCCGCGCGAGCTGGCGTGACACTCACTGGGGGCGGAGACGGTTCCGAGGGCGCTGCGGCGCCTTCGGGCGACTGCGGCGCGCGCGGAGCCGGCGTGGATCTCCGGCCGATCCCGAAGAGCCCAAGCAGGCGCGCCCACCAGGATCCGCCCTCGTGCGACTCAGGAGACATCGATCACTCCGACCGCCAGGAACTGCATCGTCTCATCGACCGTCCGCTGCTCGGCGATTCGCCGGAGCTTGAGCTCCAGCTCGTCGTCGTGCATGCGGATGAGGCCCTCGGTCGGTGGAATCATGGACGCCTTGCCCTCGTGCCGGAATCGCTCGATCCGCTCTCGCAGCTCCGTCACCCGGCGTTCGTGAAACTGGCGAGCGCTCTCTTCATGGACGTTGCAGCGCTGCTCGTTCTCGGCCCTGAATTCCTCGAGGGCCTGGTCGCACGAGGTCAGGAGGGCCTCGACGCACCGTCGGGCGGTTGCGGTCACTCGCGCGATGTCGAGGCGGTTCGCGGCGTTGGGAAGCTCGTGTCCCTGGTGGGCAGCGGCGACCACCAGGCGCTCCGAGGCCTCATCGCCCACGAGACGGTTGTCGACGACCGACGCGACCTTGAAGGCGATGGTGCTTTCCCGGCGGAGGCCGACGAACTCGCGAAGCTGAGCGCAGTAGCCATACTGTCCGGGTGGCACGTCGGCGGCGCTGGCCGGAATACGGGAGGCGGTGACCGGGAAGAATGTCTCGGGCTCAGCCTCGTAATGGCTCGCGATCCACCGGATCGCCGGATGCGTCTGATCGAGGAGCTCGAGTCGGCGGCCCATGACGCCAGCCTGCTTGGGGTCGAAGAAGCACGTGATCGTCCCGGCGCGGTGTAGCTCCGTTGCCCGCGGGCCGTCGTAACGAGCCATGAAGGCCTGGAAGTCATTCCGTGCGGGGTCGGACAGCGTGAGGATGAAGGCTGCCTCACGTGTGTCGTGGGGACGGAGGACGGAGCCTGGGTAGCGCTGTACCAGGAAGTCCTCGACGAAACGCCGCAGCTCGGTCGGCTGGAGCCAGCGGCCCTGGCTGCGTGTCCGGGAGATCTGGGCGAGGATGTAGTCGGAGAACGCCATCAGGTTGATCGCCTCGTGCTCCAGGCGCTCGCGCTGCTGGCGATTCTGGGCGAGGGCCAGCGCGATCTGTTCCTCCCGCTGGCGGATCTCATCGTCCGTCAGGTCGCGCAGGAACGCGTCAACCATGAGCTGCTCGGTCGTCCGGCCGAGGATGTCCTCCAGGTCGCCCAGGCTCTCGCGGAAGATCCCGATCCGATGGTAGAGGCGCTCCAGGATGCGGTCCTCGACGGTGTCCTCCAGGACCAGGTTCACGATGAAGATCCTCTCGGCCGCCTGCCCGAGCCGGTCGATGCGGCCGATGCGCTGCTCGACCTTCATCGGGTTCCACGGCAGGTCGTAGTTCACGAGGAACCTGGCGAACTGAAGGTCGATGCCCTCGCTCCCCACCTCCGACGAGAGGAGGACGCTCGGGCCGTCGGGGGACCTGAACACGTCGAGGACATCCCACTTCTCGTCACCCATCCCCCCCTGGATCAGTCCCACGCGAATGCCGTCGTCGGCGAGGCGACGCCTCAGGTAGGCGAGGGTCCCGCGGAAGAAGGCGAAGATCACCACCTTCTCGCCGGGGTTGCGGGCCAGGAGCTCCCGGAGGTACGAGAAGAGCTGTGCGTACTTGCTGTCCATCCGCTCGAGCGCCAGGTAGTCGACACCGCCCGCGATGGCAGCCGCAGCGTCGTCTGGATTCTCTCCCCCGCGCACGGTGTCCGCCGTATCGTCGAGTTCGGCCGACACGCCGAGATCGTCCCAGAGCAGCTCTTCGAGGTCTCCGGTCTCCCTCCAGGCCTGCAGCGCCGCCACCATGCAGCTCGCCATCCGGCGCTGGCGGGCGATCTCGACGAACAGGGCCACCCCCCGCGCGCCATGGGCGCGCTGGCGGAGGTGGAGCGAGATGCGCTTGTAGAGATCTCGCTCCAAGTTGGTGAGCTGCACCTTGATCGTGATGGCTCGGCGCTCGACGCGGCGGATGATGACGTCGCGCTTTCTCGTGCGTGTCAGGTACTGCCCCAGGAGGGATGCCGACTCGAGCTTGTGCCCGAGACGCACCCTCGTGTCCTCGTCGAGCGCCGCCCGTGCCCCGAGCGCCGTCTGCACGTGGTGCAGCGCGACGTCCCTGGCGAAGTACGGCGATGCGAGAGCCCGGCCCAGCGCCTCCCCGGCGGCGGCGATATCGGGCGGCAGCGCCCACAGATGGCGCTGGGCGGCAACGAGGGGCTTGTTTGCCTCCAGGAGCGCCGTGAAGACATCGGCGAGGAAGAAGACCTGGGGGCTGATGAGACGCAGAAGCTGGTAGAGGTTGTCGTTGTTGAGCTGGATCGGGGTCGCCGTGAGGAGCACCAGGTGCCGGGCGGCGTCCCGCAGCAGGCGGGCGAGGCGGTTACTGGCCGTGCTCGGATTGCGCAGATAATGAGCCTCGTCGATGATGACGAGGTCGAGGAGCCCAGCGTCTTCCGCGGCGGGCGTCCGGTCGAGGAGCCGGGCGATCTGCGCGCGCACGGAGGGGTTAGACTCGTCCTCCCAGTTCGGGTCGGGCCGCAGGCCCTCGAGGCTGGTGATCGCCACGAATGCGGCCCGGCTCCCCCCGCTCCCGGCATCATCCAGGCGTTCCTTGAGGTCCCGCGCGTGGAGGACCTCGGCGCGGATGTTGAAGCGCTGGCGGAGGTCGCCGCGCCACTTCTCCTGGAGCATGGCCGGGCACACCACGAGCAGCCGCTGGGCCTGCTCCCGGGCTTCGAGTTCCTTCCAGATGTACATCGCCTCGATCGTCTTCCCCAGCCCGACCTCGTCGGCGATCAGCAGGCGCCCGTCGGTGGAGTCCAGGAACTTAAGGACGGGCTTGAACTGGTGGGGATAGAAGTCGGTGTTGCTGCTCTCCATGCTGTAGAGGACGTTGGTGAGCTGGCCCCGGACCTTCTGGAAGGTCAGGAGGCGCCGGAGATCCATCGGGGTGCCCAGCTCGCCGCGCTCGAGGCGCTCGAGGGGCGATAACGGCGTGGGACTCTCTCGTTCCAGCACGGCCGCGTGCTTGAAGACGATGTCGTGGGGCCCGAACCGCACCTCCACGCGCAGGCGCTCTCCCTCGCCGGTCACACGGCCCGTCGTCATGCCGAGCCTGCCGGGGTTGTCCCTGAGCCGGACGGCGACCCCCACCCACGCCTCGTCATGCCGCATGGTGATCTCCCGGATACAGCCCTGCTGTGACAGAGAGGGTCGCGGCTCGCCATCCCGCGAGTCCGACGTGGAGAGGCCCGCGGGGTCTTCCTGCCACGGGCGGCAGAGCGCGACCCACCAGGCCCATCTCTCGCCCCAGGTCAGGCTGACATCCGCAGTCAGCGGCGGCCCAAACCGCTGTCTTCCACACGGCGTCGTTCGGCATCACGCTCCACCGGGGGCCGACTCCCTCCAGGTCGCCGCCAGGTCAGCCGCCACGGCCCGCACGCGTGCGAGCACGTCCGGGGGGTGGGCGAGGTCGCGTGGGTGGATGGCCACGCGCCCCCATCGCGCCCCCCCGAGGCTACCGACCAGCACCGGGCTGTAGTTGGAGGGCCCTGCGAATTCAACCGCCCGCGCGAGCGCTCCCGAAAACGACGACGAGGCCCCCACGAAGAACACGGCCGCCCGCAGCACGTTCGGGCTGAATCCCTCTCGCGACAAGTCTTCACCGCGCCGCTCTTCCAGCGCGCGGCGGATCTCTGCCACCCGCCCGGCCGCCGCCCTGTGGAGGGCTTCCTCCCACAACACACCGCGAATCAACGCACGACATAGGACGACAGCGGCGGCGGCCGCATCTCCAGCGAGCGGGTGCCGATGGGTCAGGCATGCCTCGGCCTTTGCAGCGTCGCTCAGTTGCGAATCCTCGATGGCCGCCAGCATGGCAAGCGGTGCGCTGCGATGGGCCGGGTTACAGCCTGCCGTCAGTCCGCCCACCATCGTGTGGACCTGGAGGGATGCGTCCTCGATCAGCACCCCGGAGGACGCTAGCTCCAGTACCCGGGCGGCCGTCGTCCCCGTGTCGAAAGCGCCCTCGCGCCACCACGTGAGATAGCGCGCGCCGATATCCTGTGGATTGAAGGTCCCGAGGTCTCGGAGGCTCTCAGCGACTCGGAGAGCCATGCGGAGGGGTCCCCCGATCCGGTCTCCCGCGGCCAGACCGAGCAGCAGCCCTGCCACACGATCCTCGATCTCACCCACCGTTGATCGGGCTCCGTCACGTCCTGCACGCGAGGACGATACGATGAGGACAATTCGCGAACGGTGATAGCGATCGGGCCTCTCCGCGCCTGGCCTCGGCAACTATAGAGCATGTTGCCGGGACGGTGTCAACGGCCGCGCGAGCAGGGCCACCGGGAGTCGCCCATCGGGAGTCGGTGCCGCGACGAGAACGGAGGACGGGGTGCCTGCCCCCCGCCCGGACGGCCTCCAGGTGGAACAGCCGCACGTTGGCCGCGCGGTCCCGCTGGGTCCAGCAGCGGAGCAGCTCCGGCTCCTGTGGCATCGGTTCCTGGGGGTCCTGGGGCGGCCAGCGTCCGAGTCTGGGAGATTGTGTCACGGGGACGGGGACCCCGGACGGGGCGACCGCGGCCGGCCGGTGCCCGCCGGAGGGCGCTAGAGTTGGCTACGCTCCGCGTACTCGGCGAGCCGGCACAGCGCGTTGACGAGCTCCATCTCCTCGATCGACTGGCAGCGCGCCTCGAGGAGGCGGGGCGAGCAGACGAGGATGGCGAGGCACTGCGCGCGCGAGATCGCGACGTTCAGACGGTTGCGCGAGAACAGGAAGGCCAGGTTGCGGGGCACGTCCTCCCCGCTGGATGCGGCCATCGAGAAGAAGACGACAGGCGCCTCTTGCCCCTGGAACTTGTCCACCGTCCCCACGCGCACACCGGCCGGGAGGCCCGCCCGGAGGCGCCGCACCTGCGCGTTGTAGGGCGCCACGACCATGAAGTCCGCCGGGCGAAGCGGCCGCACCGTCCCGTCGGCGTCTGTGAACGAGCCGCCGACCATGCGGCCGATCTCGCCCGCGATCCGGGCGACCTCCTCGTCCGAGGCGGCGCGGTTTCCCTCATGATCGACCGGCAGAAAGCGGATGCCCGTGCCGAAGTCGGTCCCCCGTCGCGCGGCGGATTCGTCCGACCGGAGCCGGCCGGCGTAGACGATCTCCGAGATGAAGGCGCACACGTCGGGGTGCATCCGGAAGCTCCGCTCGAGGAAGAGACCTCGATCCTCGGGGATGGTCGGCCAGGTCCCCAGGAGGTGTTCAAGGACCGAGACCCCGCTCCCGTCCGGGTGGACCCCTTGCGACACTTGGGCGAGTTGCAGCGGGTCGCCCAGGAAGATCAGATTTCGTGCCGACGTGCCGAGGGCCAGCGTGTCGGCGAGGGAGACCTGCCCGGCCTCGTCGATCACGAGGTCGTCCAGTTGCCCATCGAGCTCCTGTCGGGCAAAGAGCCAGGCAGTGCCGGCAAGTAGCTGGATCCGAGCAGTCGCCCGGACCACCTTCGAGATGTCCGGCTCGCTCGTGATGAATGTTCCGTGGTAGTCCGACTCGGGGTTCCCGCCAGTCGATTTCTTGAGGCCCCGGAAGGAGACGCCTTCGGCGAGCGCGACCTGTTCGACTTCGTCCAGCAGGTTGTGGATCGCCTTGTGGCTCTGCGCGCTGATGCCCACGCGCCGCCGGTTGGCCAGCAGGTGCACGACGAGGCGCGCGCCGGTCCACGTCTTCCCCGTTCCAGGCGGTCCCTGCACGAAGAGGTGGCTGCCAGCGAGCCCGAAGGCGAGCCCCTTCATGGCGGCGAGATCCGTCGTCTGAAGGCGGTCGCCTGCTGGGAGGCCGAGAACGTTCGGGCGTTCCCGGCCGAGGATCGCTCGCAGCGCCTGGTACCCTCCGTCGCCGGCCAGGACGGACTTCGCGACGCGCATCACCGCGTCACGCTGCTGCCGGTCGTCGTAGGGCCCGCCGGGGATCAGGGCCCGGGGGAGCGCGGTGCCAGCGAGCTTCGGGCCGCGTGAGAGTCGAAGCGTTCCCGTCGCGTCGTCGATCTCGAGGATCTCGCCGGCGCCACGTCCGGTCGCCGGATCGTGGGCCGGGCCAGGCGCGAGCTTGTGGTCCTGGGGTGGGAACCTGAGGGTGTGGACCAGTGACCGACTCGACGCGCGGGGGGGCTGGCCCGGGTCGGGCTCGAGCCCACCGATCGACTCCGAATCATCCACCAGCTCGTCTGGCGTCATGCCCAACCGCTCGAAATACCACCACCAGGCCGGGCGCGCCTCCCGTCGGTGGTACTCCAGAAGCTCAGCCGCAAGCCAGCGGGCGGAACGCGGCTCGGCCCCGGCGAGGAGCTGCTCGCGAAGCCGACGGCGCCCCTCCAGGGCCTCGGCGACTTCTTCAGAGGGAGGGCGTGGCTCGGGCGGCGTCGGCCACGGCAGGCTGTCGGGTCGCACCCGATGGAGCCACTCGAGGAGGGCCCGCGTCGCCCGGCAGTCCTCCTCGTTGTAGGCCGCGATCCTGGCGAGGCTCATGCCATCCCCCGTCTCGCGCCACCGCTCGTACTCGAGGATCGCCTCCGTTCCCGACCGGACGGGCGCCGCCCGATGGAAGCCACCCAGCACTTCGAGCTCCTTGAGGGAGTAGCTCGACACGCCGGCCCGGAGTGCCTGGCGGAAGACGGTGTGGAGATCGACGAAGATCTGCCGCCGAAGCAGCTCGTCCACCTCCAGCTCGCGGGTTGCGTGCTCCCCCATGAGCCGCTTGATGGCGCTCGGCTCGTAGGAGCCGAAGTGGTAGACGTGCAGATCGGGGTGGGCCGCGAGCCGCGCGTGGACCAGATCCACGAAGGCCTCGAGCGCGCGCCGCTCGCCCGCCCGGTCGTGTGCCCACAGGGCCTCGTACCGCGGTTCCGCGCGGTCGATGGTCAGGACGCCGAACAGGAACTCGAGGCCTCGCGCGGGCTCGAAGAAGGGGTGGCCTTCGAAGTCGAAGAAGATGTCTCCGGGGGATCGCGGGGGCAGGGCCGCAAAGCCGCGCCCGCTCTCGCAGGGCCGCTCTCGCCACTCGATCGTGCCGGATCGTTGACTGCGGAGTTGGAGGGAGGCCTGTTCTCGCAGTCCCTCGAAGGTTGGGGGCGGGATCTTCGGGATCCGCGTTGCAGGGGGGGCCTCAGCGAGTGCCGTGAGGGAGCGGATCACGGCGCCGAGCAGCCGTCCGACCTGGTCGCGCCTGATGCCGGCCACCCGGACGAGGTGATCCTCGCGCTTCCAGCGCTCCTCGCAGACGGACTGGAACTCGCAGAGCGAGCAGTGCTTGCACGGATACGGTACCGTCGCCGGCCGGCGGGCCACCGCCGCTTCCAGCCGGCGCCGCGCCCGGCGGAAGTAGGCCGAGACGTTCGCGAGCCTGATCGCGACGCCTTCCGCGGTTCCAAGCACGACGTAGGCGAGCTCGGGCTCGATCCCCTGGAGCCCCGCGACCGCCTCGCTGTAGAAGCAGAGCTGTAGCGCGTGCTCGGGTCGAGGGTGCCGAGCCAGCTTCGTGTCGAGCACCCGGTAGCTCCACGCTCCCAGCGTCGAGGGGCGATCGATGCGCTCGAGGAAGTCCGCAACGCCGCGCCACCCGTGCGAGAACAGCACGGCCTGATAGATGTACGGCGCCACCTCCTGCATCGCCCGAAGTGTCGTCTCGGCGGCCGCCTCGAAGTTGCGCGCTTCGCCCAGACCGACTTCGACCACCTCCGAGCCGGCCGTGCGCAGCGCCTCGAGAAAGCGCCGCTCGTGCTCCTCACCCTTGCGCTGGATGAGCTCGCCGTACGGGTTGTCGAAGCGTGGCCGTCCGAGCTCCCCACGCGCGGCCGCCAGGTCCAGCTGGGTCAGGTGATCGCACGCGACGAAATGCGTCAGGTCGGTCGGGGAGAAGAGGATGTGACCGGCGCTAGCCTGCATCAGTCGACTATCTCGGCTCTCTCGTTCATGCCCGTCACCTCGCTTGGTGGGTTGCGGTGCTCGCCAAGTCATGGCTCCGGCCGCAGCCTGAGCGCTGGCGCCTGGCCTGCCGGTAGATGTCCATTATTGACTCGGCATAATACTAATTGACTATTCGAGCGAGTCATGCGATCCTCGTCATGTGAAACTCCCCGATCGGCGGCGCGCCAGTTCGGAAGCCCGGGCCGAGCTGCGCACGCAAGTGCTGACCTTGCGGCGCGACGGCAAGACGTTCCCCGAGATCAGCCAGATCACGGGGTATGCGCGGTCGTACTGCGTGACGTTGGCGGGGAAGCTCGAGGAACGGCCGGAGCTGGCCGGGGTGGTCGCGCGCGGGGGCCGGCCAAAGGGGACGGGGCGGCATCTGACGGCGAAGCAGGAAGCCCGCGCGTTGCGCTTGATTTGTGGGGGCTGCCCCGATCAGCTCCGGCTGCCGTTTGCGCTGTGGACGCGGCGCGCCGTGCAGGAGCTGTTCCGGGTGCGGTTCGCGGTGCGGATGCCGATTCGGACGGTCGGCCTCTATCTCGAGCGCTGGGGGATGACCCCGCAACGGCCGACCCGTCGCGCGTACGAGCGGGACGATGCGGCCGTCCGGCGCTGGCTGCGCGTGGAGTATCCGAAGATCGCGCGCCAGGCACGGGCCGAGGGGGCGGAGATCTGTTGGGGCGACGAGACAGGGCTGCGCAGCGACGAGTCGCGGCATCGCGGCTACGCGCCGCGGGGGCAGACCCCGGTGCTGCGGATCCGGGTCCGCCGGACCAGCCTGTCGGTGATCTCCGCGATCACCAATCAGGGCACCGTACGATTCATGATCTACGCGGGAGCCTTGCGCCCCGCCATTCTCCTGCGCTTCCTGCAACGGCTGACGCGGGGCCAGCGCCGCCGGATCTTTCTGATCCTGGACAACCTCCGAGTCCACAAGGCGCGGACGGTCATGGCGTGGGTGGCGCGCCACGCGGCGCAGATCCAACTGTTCTTCCTGCCCCCCTATTCGCCGGAACTCAATCCCGACGAGTACCTCAACGGCGATCTCAAGCGGGGCGTGCACACCGGCATCCCGCCGCGGGACGCGGCCGACCTCAAGCGGCAGACGCTGTCGCAGCTCAGGCGCATTCAGCGGTTGCCTGCCCGCGTCCGCGCCTACTTCAAGCATCCGGCCATCCAGTACGCGGCGTAGGTCAACTACAAAGCTGCCGGTTCAATAACCACTCTCGAGCGCAGGCCGGGAGATCAGGATCGTCTGAGATCGACGTTGAAGAGCTGGCGGGCGGCTCCCGCCAGTAGCTCGTGGTACCTTCCCACGAGGAATCCATTGTTTGGGAAGCCGCCCGGCTGCCCGGCATGGCGGTGAAAGATGAAGTTGCTGAAGGGGGCATGGCTCCAGGCGTCGTCGTTGAGGCGATCCCGGACGAGTTCGAGGAGACCGCCCCCGAGCGCTTCGACCTTCTCGAGATCCTTGACCGGGAGGATAGTCAGGGGATGCACGTCAGGCTGCTGGAGCAGATTCCGAGCGCGAAGTTCCTGCTCTATAAGGTCGCCGACGAACTTCTCCATGGGCAAGTAATGGAGCGTGACTAGGACGGGATATACACGTTGAATGGCGTCAACGCAGAGACCTCCTACGGCAAAGCGCCCGGCCCGGAAATCATTGATGGCTCGGTCCAGTTGCGACGCGGCCTTGAGGATAGTGCTAGTGAAGTACTGGTCGAATCCAGCAAGGTCCCCGCTGAGCCGCGTATCAAGGAGCAGATAGCTGGACTTGACCTCGAACAAGACAGCGCTCGGGGGATAGGGGAGCCACCCGTCGCCGGCCTCCAGGTTGTTGCCGTAGCGAATCGAATGGACAAAAAGACCGGGAAACGCTCGGGATAGGAGGTCAGTGACGTATTTCTCGAATAGCTGGCCCAGGAAGTCCCTGAAGCGTTTGCTCTCGGGGCTGCAGAGGCCGTCGCCGATAGCGTGCACTAGGCCGGGCCCGAATTTTCTCTCGAGCAGTTGAAGGCTGAGGCAGGCTGCAGTGCGCTTTCCGATCCTAACGAGAGGGTATCTCTCAGCGGCAAGGAAGTTGTAGTGGCGGAGCGAGGATCGTGACTGCAAGGCACGGTGCAGGCGCCGGTAGCGCGATACGCAGGTCATCAGAGTGGTCATGAACCGGCGCCACGACCGCCGAAGGTGTGTGGGGGGGCGCAGGGTGCGGAGGTTCAGAAGCGAGGGGCCCTGGCGGTCTGCGGCTATCATGTGGACGCTGGCGAGTAGCGCGGCGCCGAAGCGTAGATAGGTGTCGAGACGGAGGCCTGTGCTGGTCTTAAAGACACGTCGGATATCGACGAACTGTGGTGAACCCGCGAGCTGCTCTGGCAGGTGCCACAAGAGTTCGAGGTAGCGAGGGATCACGTAGCGGTATTCCTCATGATCGTAGAAGATGCCGTTCCGGAGGATGAACGGGACGAAGGCGCGACTTTGCTCCGCGGGCGAACGGCCCTGCAAGGTTGTCGGGTCGGCTGCGAGTGGATCGAGCAGGCCGGTAATGTGCAAGAGAGCGCGACCGAACTGAGTAAACGGGGGCTCGCGGAGAGCGGAGGGGGCTCGGAGCCTTGACGAGAGAAGGCTTAGAGTCATCGCGTGGAGGAGTTGCTGCTGGCTAAAGAGATACACGTCGGGGTCTTCTGGGTGGTCCTGGATCCACTTATCAACGCGCTGGCGGGTCTCAAGGTCGAAGAACGCAGGGGCTGTCGTGCGTTGAAGCTCAAGGGCGTTGGCATCGGGACAGTCAGCAAGATTGAGAGCGACCCGCGACAGTACGGCCATTGACTGTCGAAGTGGTACGGACGAAAGCGTGAGCGGCAGCTTGTTGGGGTCGGGGGCCTCACCGAGGATTTCCTTCGACGACAGGGCGACCTTCCAGAATGCTCGAACGACGTCGGCATAGGACCGGACGCGCGGTGGCCCAGGTGCCACGGCGCTAGCGGGCGCGAGGATTCCGCTGGCCGTGACAATCGCCCATCGAGCGCCGAAGGGCTGCCGCGATCGTCTCCCGGCTCGGAGAACCACACGTGGGTTAGTCACCAGATGCCCCGCCTGGAGGCATAGTAGCGAGCGCGATGCGAGATGGGAAGCGGAGCTTTGGCGGCCGCGCGAACTCGGTGCTCTGCGACGCGGCCGTTAGCGTGCACGCGCCCCGGTGGAGTCCGGTGCGCTCGCCTCCTCTTGCGTGCGGAGGGAGTCGGCGAAGAGGTGTGAGAGGTCGTTGCGGCGGCCGGGGGCCTCATGAGGCTGCACGGCGTGACCGCACGCGTCGGACTCCTGCGCCGGCGGAGCCTCTACGCTGGTCGCCGCGGCCTTCGGCGTGCAGGATGAACCAGCACGCCTCGGCCACGGTCACGCGCGAGGTCGGGTACGCGCGTGAGGTGACGCTGACGGTCGCCGGCGCGGCCATCGCCGTGCACGCTCTCCGGTAGCTCCCAGCGCGCTCGCTCCCACGCACGGCTCGGCCGCGGTCCCCCCCGCGGAGCCGCTGTCACCACGCGCGCGCAGACGGGCCCACGAGCCCGCGTGCAGTCAAGTGGTTCCGCCCGTCCGCAGCATTTCTCAGCGTACCGCCCCTTCCGCCCCCGTCAACCCCTCCGGGCTTCGCCCTCCGGGGTCCTCCACTTCGTTCCGGCCCTGCGGGTGACCGGGGCGGAACCGGGAGGAGCCGGCCTGTCTGATCCATCTCCCGCTCCGGCCTCTTGCTGGTCAGTGCGTGTCTCTCACGCGCGCGGCTTCGCTGATCGCGCGAGCGCCCTCGCATTGAGGTGAGGCCGCCTCCTCCCTGGGGCGGTGTGTGTTGGTCAGCTGCGGGGCGGGCAGTCAGCCCGTTCCCGAACAGCGATCCAACTTCCTCAGGGGGTGTCGTCATGGCAGCGCATGGGTTCGTGGCGGTGGTGGGGGCGCGGGTGTTGCCGGAGCAGGTCGCATCGCAGGTGGCCGAGGTCGTCGGGTTCTTTCTCAGGCGCGGGTGGGGCATCGGCTCGGGGGGCGCCCGGGGCGCGGATGCCTTCGCTCTCCAGGCGGTGCTTGGCGCGGGGCCGACCGCGTGCGCGCGCTCGGTGGTGTTCCTGCCGGGTTCGCTCGGCGGTGCGCCCGACGGGGCGCTGGGCACCTTCGCTGGGCGCGGGGGCCGGGTGGTGCCGGGGTCCGGGGTGGGGCGCACGGCGTTGCTCGGCCGCTCGCGCAGGCTGGCGCGGGCCTCGGCGGGCGTGGTCGCCTTCCTCTGGGGGCCGTCGCGGGGGTCGGTGTTCACGCTGCGGGAAGCCATCCGGTCGGGGAAGCCGGCGGCGGTGGTCCTCGCCGGCGGCGGGGCGGCGCTGCCGGCCTTCTCCGGCGGCGCGTGGGCGCCGTGCTCGATCGGTCCCGTCGCGGCCTTCCGCTGGGTGCCGGCGCCGGAGTCGCGTGAGCCCGATGCGGCGCAGCCGGCGCGCAGGCCCTGGCTGGCCCGGGTCTTCCAGGTGCCCGAGGGGGAGCCGACCCACGCGCTCCTCGAGCACATCTCATCACTGAGCCAGGGCGACCGGCTCTGGTTCGAGCGGGGCGTTCTGGCTGGCGACACGGTGGTCGTGGCCCACGAGGCCCTCTCCGACACCCCGGCCTTCCTCGCCACCCGGCGGCTGATGGCCCGCTTCCGGTGCACGGCCCGGGAGGGGGCGGGGCTTGCCGAGCTCTTCCTGGCGCTGGATGCCGGCCCCGCCGTCGTCGCCCACTACGAGGCCGAGGCCCGGCAGCGCAGCGCGGCCGTGATCATCGAGGACCTCGCCCAGTTGGTGGCCCGGCTGGCGCTCGCCGAGGCCGTTCCCGACGAGGACGCGCTCGATCACGCCGACTGCCTCGCCGACAGGGCAGTCCTCGTGTCAACAGACGGACAGGTTGCACAGCGGGCTGGGCAGTCGGAGGGGGCGAGTGCGCAGCTGGCGTGGCATGCCCTGGGAACTGTGCAGTCCGAGCGGGCCACCTGCCCAGTCTGCCGTGCAGTTTTCGAGGCCGACGACGAGGCCGCCGAGCTGCCGATCTGCCCCGAGTGCGGCACGCGGGACACGTGGGAGGCCCGCCAGGGGGGCCGGTTCCGGGGCATCGTCGGCGCCATCGACGGCTGCCCGTCGATCGAGGAGCTGGCGGCGCTGGGCAAGCGGCTCTACGCCCTCGCCCTCTCCCATGACCAGGCTGGCGTCGCCTGGTCCCACTACCATCTCCGCAAGCAGGTGCTCGAGGCGGTGCCGCTCGGCCAGCCGGCGCAGGTCCTGCTCGCCGAGGTTGAGCACGCGAGCCGGCGCTTCCTGCCTCGGCTGGGCGCCTGCCTGTACCGGGTGCAGCGCATCCCGAGCATCCCGGTGTCGGCCCCGGAGTGGCGGCGGATCTGGTCGGCCTACCGGGCGCGGCGGGGGGCCGTCAGCGCCTGACCCGGCGCGCTCCCGCTACCCGTCGCGCGTGGGAACGGCGCGGCACCGAGTCGGCGGCCGGCGGCGGGGCCTTCGCCGTGCAGGGTGTGGCAGCACGCCTCGGCCCCGGTCACTCGGCAGGAGCGGGGTCCGCGCGGCCCTTCGCCGCATAGGCCGCCTCGAACCAGGTGGGAGGCACGTTGTGCCGCTCCGCCACCTGACGCACCGCCGATTGCACCTCCCAGTAGTCCTTCTTGGTCATCCCCTTCAGGGTGCCTACAGCGGGGATGGAAGAATCAATCTCGTTCAGCTGGTCGGCGACCTTCTGGTCGATCGGGAGATGCAGGAACGCCCGGAGCCGTAGCCAATCCCCTTCCTCGAGCAACTCGCGGTTCGCCACGATCTCGTATACGACGATGTTCACCAGCTTCGCGAAGTACGCCCAGCGATCATTGCGGAGGCCGTTCTTCGAAAACGCGCGCCAGCAGGCGAGCTCCACGATGCCCGTGAGCCACTCATCGTATTTGTCGCGCGTTTGGATCTTGGCGATTTCTGCCGGTCGGAGGTGCTGAAAGAGCGCGTCCTGGAGTTCGCGGTTGGTACCGCGGCGGAAGAGGCGGGCCATCGCGCCCTTCTCGACGACGTACTTGATGCGCCGTCTAACGAGCGCATTCCGGTACTCCTCGGTGGAGAACGGGGCCGAGGGGGACATGCCTCGCTGATACCACGGCTCCCCAGAAGAGGGAAGGCAGTTCGAGAACAGAGGCCGCGCCAGCCTCTGCCCTCCGCCATCTCCCGCTCGACCCGCGAGCCGCTCGATCTGATCGGGTCTGGTCTGGGAGTGACCCACGGGCGAAGGGAGGTGGCACTGCACCCACCCGTCGACGATCACCCCCAACACGCAGAGAAAGGAGCACGCGATGAACAGCGTCAACGTGGTCATGTTGCTGGGGCACCTCACGCGCGATCCCGAGCTTCGCTACACGCCCTCGGGGGCGGCAGTGTGCCAGATGGGCCTGGCGCTCAACCGCCGCTGGAAGGACCAGGGCGGCGAGGCGCAGCAGGAGACGACCTTCGTGGAGATCACGACCTGGGGCAAGCAGGCCGAGACGGTGGCGCAGTACCTCACCAAGGGCCGCGCGGTGGCCGTCGAGGGGCGGCTCCAGGAGGACCGCTGGGAAACGGAGTCGGGCGAGAAGCGCTCGCGGCTCAAGGTCGTCGCCCAGCGGGTGACCTTCCTGTCCTGGGCGGGCGCCCAGGCGCCGACCTCGGCCGCCGGCGACGAGCCGGCGCCGGACTGGGTGACGGAAGGAGCGGAGCGATGATCCCCGCCGGCCCGAGTGTCATCACCCTCGAGATGCTGCGTCTCATCCGCCGGGCGCTCGCGGAGACCCCCGAGCTGACTCAGGCGATCACGGTGCTCGCGGACCGCGTCGACCGGCTCACGGCGGAGCTGGCGCTCGGGGAGCTCAGCGAGCTGACCAAGCTCGCAGCCCGCGCGCTCCGCCACCTCGACACCATGGACATCGGCCACAACGGCCACGGAGGTCAGCCATGAACCGCGCGTTGCTGGAGAAGCCGTTCGAGCCCGGGCAGATCCGCCAGCGCAAGGGGCGGAACGGCCTGCTTGACTACGTGGAGGGCCACAGCGTGATCCAGCGTCTCAACGAGGCGCTGGAGGGCGCCTGGTCCTTCGAGATCGTGCAGCACGAGATCAGGGAGGAGGAGGTGCTCGTCATCGGTCGGCTCACGGCCGGGAACGTCGTGAAGATGGCCTTTGGCGGCTCGCAGGTCACGCGGGAGCGGGAGAGCGGCACGGCCATCTCGCTCGGTGACGACCTTAAGAGCGCCAGCACGGACGCGCTGAAGAAGTCCGCGACCTTCCTCGGCGTGGGCCTGCATCTCTACGCCGAGAAGCCCCTCGGCGGGCGAGGGCCTGCGCCCGGCCGAGGCTTCGCCCCCCGCGCCGTCGCCAGCGCACCGTCAGCTGCGGCCCCGGCCCCGCGCGGGGTCAGCAGCGCACCGGCTGCGGCGCCCGCGGCCCCGCAGCCGTCGGCGAGCACGCCAGCCAACGGGAGCCGGCCCGGCAACGGCAGCGACCGCGGCAACGGCGGCCGCGCCGGCAACGCGAGCCGCACGACCAACGGCGCCGCCACGCCCCGGCAGCTGGACGCGATTGTCAAGGTCGCGCTCGCCAAGGGGCTCGACCCGGGGGCGGTGGACGCGATGAGTCTCCGCGTCTTCAACAGGAAGCCCGACGCCCTCACCCACGAGGAGGCGGCCGGCCTCATCAGGGAGCTCTCGAACCTCAAGCGCCGCGTCGCCTGATGGCTCGCGGCTTCACCTGCTCACGGGGAGGGCGCCGACGCGCTCTCCCCCGTCGTGCGTTCACGAGGAGAATCCATCATGGTCCCCACCGAGATGCGCTCGCAGCCGCATGTCTCGTTCTCTCAGCTCGACCAGTACCTGCGCTGCCCCTTGAAGTACAAGCTTATGTACGTGGATCGCCTGCGCCCCGACTTCGTCCCGGCGGCGCTGGCCTTCGGCTCCGGGATCCACGGGGCGGCGGCCTTCTTCCTCCGCGGGATCCAGCAGGGCGCCCCGCCGAGCCTCGCCGACGTGCAGGCCTTCTTCGAGGGCTACTGGGGCCTCGAGACCGCGAGCCGGCCCATCCGCTTCGGCGAGAAGGATACGAAGGAGAGCCTCCTCGACCTGGCCACCCGGATGCTCGAGGTGTTCCACAAGAGCCAGATCCCCGGCACCGAGATCGTCGGCGTGGAGCAGGCGTTCGACGTGCCGCTCATCGACCAGGAGACGGGCGAGGTGCTGGACCGCTCGCTGGTCGGGAGCCTCGACCTGCTGGAGCGCGATGCCGAGGGGCGGCTCGTGGTTGTGGATCTCAAGACATCAGCCCGCAGGTATACCGATCTCCAGGTGGAGGCGAGTCTGCAACTATCCGTCTACTCGTACGCGACGGCGATGAACGGGCTGGCCGACCAGGAGGACCTGCGGCTGCGCTTCGATCTGCTGACGAAGACGAAGCAGCCGGAGCTGCACCGCTACTGGACCCAGCGGGACCGGGCGGCCAACGTGCGCCTCTTCCACCTGGCGGCGGAGATCCTGCACGCGATCGAGCTGGGCGTGTTCGTGCCGAACCCGGGGTGGCAGTGCAAGGAGTGCCCGTACCGGAGCCGGTGCTGGGCCGGGAGATGACCCTCAGGGGCGGGGAGAGATTTTCCCCGAGAGGAGGCGTCTGGCGCTGGCACGCCAGTCGATCGCGTTTCTGCGTGTGAGCGGCACCAATTCTAAGGCGAATAGCCATCCGGCCGCTAAGTCACGATTGCCCGATTCAATGCCATGCCGGAACGCGTCCTGGAGCGGACGGAACAGTTCCTTGTCGACCGGAGCGACGGCAACTTGTAGGACGTGGGTGTTCACCACGGCTGCGACCTTGCCAAGGGGGCATCCGGTAGCCAAGGCGGCGAGGTCCCTTATCAGGGGGTGAGCCTCGATTGCCCGCTGGCCGGTCGGCGAGGTACTGGGCGGTCCCGTCCGGCTGACATCGGGGCGGGGCTTACCCGAAAGGGCTGTCGTACGAGGGCCCAGTGTGCGTGCGTCTGCATCCGTGAAGGTCCCCGTAAAGGAGACAGGCTCTACCGCATGCGCATAGAGGGCGCGGCTGCCGTCAAGCTCGTCCTCAACAGGGCGGCAGTGAACAACCTGCCCAACAGAGACATGCAAGACGTCGGGCACGTTAACGGCTACCCAGCGATTCCCATTCAAGCAGATGTCGACAAGCTTCAGGCTGATCCGGGAGCGCGTGACAGTGTCCGGACGACCGCGCCAGCCAGTTCTCTCGCTGACTCTCGTTACGACCCCGAGCACCGAGGGCGAAGGACCGTCGCCCTTGTTCGGCCAGCCATAAGGCTCGTCCGGGCTCAGGGGGCTAAGCTTGGGTCGGGGGATGATTTTCGGCGGAGCATAGAGGCCGACAAGTCGCATGAGGCTGGGTGACTTGGATGCGGTTCGGCGTCCAACGTCCGAAGACAGGCATGGGTGCTTGGGCCAAGGTGGGCCAAGCTCATCGAAGAAGACGACATCCCCGTTCCCATTGGTATGGAAGAAGATAAACGCCCCGCAGATCGGGCATGTCGTCGGGTGGGTGAAGCGGACCCCCGAGTCGCTTCGCGCGTGACCCCGCTGCCAAGCTTGTGACGCGCGCTCTACTGGAGCCGTCGGCGGGCTCCAGCCCTCGCGAATGGTCTCACCTCCGTAGGAGAAGTCGCTGGAACACGACCCGGACAGGTGGATGGGGGTCACCTGCCCATCCACGTACCGGAAGATGATTTCGCCGCCGCAGTTGTAGCAGGTGGACATGCCGTTCCCCCCCGGGGTCGTCCATGTCAGATGAGCCGCTCCGCTAGCGCAGGCCTTACCGTCATGCGGCCATAGGCGGGTCAGGGACTTGGGGAAGAGAGACCAGCGTCCTGATTGTCTTGCGCGGCGGCGCGGACCTTCACCGCAACGACGCACAGGGGAACGGCCGGACCGCGCGCCTTGGGCGCTTCGCGAGCCGCCACACTTCGATAGCCCGCCTGTAATGCGCTTTCAGCGCGGCGCCTCCCCACTTGAACTCCAAGAACACCCAACCGTTCCGGAACCCCAGCTGGCGCATAGACGCTCGAACCAGCCGCTTGAGGTCTCGTTCCCGCATGGGCGGAACGTACGGCGGCGAAAGAACGGCGTCAAGGACGAAGGGGCCGGATCGGGGCGAGGCCCATGCAGTTGGACGATCGCCGAGATCCCCGAGGTGATCGAGATGGGTGTCTTCCTCCCGAAGCCAGGTTGGCAGTGTAAGGGTTTTCCCTAGTGGCGCCGGCATTGGGCGGGGCTGAAGGGGATGAGCCGTAGCGGAGCCCCCCTGCTGTGTCCTATCCTGTCACAGGTACGACGAACCATCGCGGAGGAGACTCAGGGGGATGCGTGGTGCAGGCCGGACGAAGGTGGACAAGGCCGCCTCTCCTGTGATCGCTCCCCGCCTGGGGGAGCGGGGGAGCTGCTGACACAATGAGGCTCGAAGATCTCAAGCCGAACGCGGCCGTACGCGGGATCCTCCCGGACTGCCTCGTCACCGTCGTGAGCGTCCAGTGGTTCGGCACGGAGGCGCTCGAGCTCACGTACAAGGACCCGGCGGGCCGCCCGGCCAACACGCTCCTCTACCGCCACGACGAGCCCCGCTTGGAGGTCGTCGAGCAGGGCCGCCCCTGGAGCTTCGACGGCGACGGGGCGCTCTTCCGCCTGGTCTCGGAGGCGCACCGGATCCGGCTGGCGCACCTGTTCGACCCGGTGCTGGCTGTCCACACCTCGCTGGTGGACCGCTCCCGCACCAGATCACGGCGGTCTACGAGGCGATGCTGCCGCGCCAGCCGCTCCGCTTCCTGCTGGCCGACGACCCGGGTGCCGGCAAGACGATCATGGCGGGGCTCCTGATGAAGGAGCTGGTGGCCCGCGGCGACCTGCAGCGGTGCCTGGTCGTCTGCCCGGGCAGCCTGGCCGAGCAGTGGCAGGACGAGCTCTATCGGCGCTTCCACCTGCCCTTCGAGATCCTGACCAACGACAAGCTGGAGGCCGCCCGCACCGGCAACTGGTTCATGGAGACGAATCTCGTCATCGCCCGGCTGGACAAGCTCTCCCGCAACGAGGACGTGCAGGACAAGCTCAAGGCCCCGGACTGCCGCTGGGACCTCGTCGTCTGCGACGAGGCCCACAAGATGTCGGCCACGTTCTTCGGGGGCGAGATCAAGTACACCAAGCGCCACAGGCTCGGCCAGCTCCTCGGGACCCTGACGCGGCACCTCCTGCTGCTCACGGCAACCCCGCACAACGGCAAGGAAGAGGACTTCCAGCTCTTCATGGCGCTGCTCGACGGCGACCGCTTCGAGGGCCGCTTCCGGGACGGAGTCCACACCGCGGATGTGTCGGACCTCATGCGCCGGATGGTCAAGGAGGGGCTCCTCAAGTTCGACGGCACGCCGCTCTTCCCGGAGCGGATCGCCTACACGGTGCCGTACAAGCTCTCGGACGCCGAGGCTCAGCTCTACAAGGCCGTGACCGACTACGTGCGCGAGGAGTTCAACCGGGCCGAGGCGCTCCAGAACGACAAGAGGGCCGGCACGGTCGGCTTCGCGCTCACCATCCTGCAGCGCCGTCTCGCGTCATCCCCCGAGGCGATCTATCAGTCGCTGCGCCGCCGGCGGGAGCGGCTCGACAGGCGCCTCCGCGAGCTGGAGCTGCTCCAGCGTGGAGGCGAGATCGCCCCGGCGGTCACTCCCGTGGCCCCGACTCTGGATCCGGAAGACGTCGAGGACCGGGAGGACGCGCCGGACAACGAGGTCCAGGCCGCCGAGGAGGAGATCCTCGACCAGGCCACCGCCGCGCGAACCACTCGGTGCGCCGCAGCGGGGAAGACAGGAAGTGGCGAGAGTTGGCGAGCCTGCTCGGGGAGATCTTCACCGAGACGGCCCTGGCCGGCCGCGTGTCGGAGCCCGAACCAGGTCCCAGAGGCTCGGGCGCCATCCCGAAGCCCGAGTCATCCCCCCGCCAGAAGCTCGTCCTGTTCACCGAGCATCGGGACACGCTCGCGTATCTCGAGCAGCGCGTCACCACGCTCCTCGGTCGGAAGGAAGCCGTCGTGATCATCCACGGCGGCCTGGGGCGCGAGGAGCGCACCAAGGCCCAGGAGTCCTTCCTGCACGACCCCCACGTCCAGGTGCTCCTGGCCACCGATGCCGCCGGCGAGGGCATCAACCTCCAGCGGGCGCACCTGATGGTGAACTACGACCTGCCATGGAATCCGAACCGGATCGAGCAGCGCTTCGGGCGCATCCACCGGATCAACCAGACCGAGGTCTGCCACCTCTGGAATCTGGTGGCCGAGGAGACGCGGGAGGGAGACGTCTACCGGACGCTGCTGGAAAAGCTCGAGCAGGCGCGACAGGCTCTCGGCGGCCAGGTGTTCGACGTCCTCGGCAAGCTCCAGTTCGAGGGCCGGCCGCTCCGCGAGCTGCTGATCGAGGCGATCCGCTACGGCGAGCAGCCCGAGGTGCGGGCGCGCCTCAGCCGCGTGGTGGCCGAGGCCGTGGACCGGCAGCAGCTCCAGAGCCTGATCGAGGAGCGGGCCCTGGCGCACGACGCCATGGACGCGAGCCGTGTCTACCGGATCCGAGAGGACATGGAGCGGGCCGAGGCCCGGCGGCTCCAGCCGCATTACATCGAGTCCTTTTTCCTGGAGGCCTTCCGGTACCTGGGCGGAACGCTGAGGCAGCGCGAGCCCCGCCGGTACGAGGTGACGCATGTCCCGGCGCCCGTCCGCAACCGCGACCGGCTCATCGGCGTGGGCGAGCCGGTGCTCCCCCGCTACGAGCGCATCGCCTTCGAGAAGCCGCTCATCCAGCCCCAGGGCCAGCCGCTGGCTGCCTTCGTCTGCCCCGGCCACCCCCTGCTCGACGCCACCATCGACCTCACGCTGGAGCGCCACCGCGACCTCCTCCGCCGGGGCACAGTGCTGGTGGACGAGCGGGACCCTGGCGTGACGCCTCGCGTTCTCCTCTACCTCGAGCACGCGGTCCAGGACGCGAGCCTGACCCGAACGGGCGAGCGTCGCGTCGTCTCCAAGCGCGTGCTCCACGTGGAGCTCGATGCCGCGGGCAGCACCCGGCACCTCCACTACGCGCCCTACCTCGACTTCCGGCCGCTCGCTGCCGATGAGCCGGGCGTTGACGCCCTGCTCGCCCGCCCCGAGTGCGGCTGGATCACCCGGGACCTGGAGCAGGCCGTGCAGACCTACGCCATCACCCAGGTGGTGCCGGCGCACGTGGCCGAGGTACGGGCCCGCAAGGAGGAGCTTGTCGCCAAGACTGAGGCTGCCGTCAAGGACCGGCTCACGAAGGAGATCAGCTACTGGGATCACCGCGCCGAGGAGCTGAAGCTCCAGGAGCAGGCGGGGCGGCCGAATGCCCGGCTCAACTCCAACGAGGCCCGCAGGCGCGCCGACGCCCTGCAAGCCCGCCTCGAGAAGCGGCTCGAGGATCTGAGGCTCGAACGCCAGCTCGCCCCCCTGCCGCCCGTGGTCCTGGGCGGCTTCCTGGTGGTGCCCGCCGGGCTCATTGTCGCCATGACCGGCCGAAGTGCCTCGCCGGTAGCCACGTCCGCCGACACCCAGGCATCCGCCGCGCGGGCACGCGCCCTCGTGATGGAGACCGAGCGGAGCCTCGGCTTCCAGCCTACCGACCGCGAGCACGAGAAGCTCGGCTACGACATCGAGAGCCGCGTCCCGGGCACGGGCCGGCTGCGGTTCATCGAGGTGAAGGGCCGGGTGGCCGGCGCCGCGACCATCACGGTCACGAAGAACGAGATCCTCTACTCACTGAACAAGCCGGAGGACTTCATCCTGGCCATCGTCGAGTTCCGGGAGGACGGTGGCCACCGTGCGCACTACGTGCGTCGCCCCTTCCAGCGCGAGCCCGACTTCGGCGTCACCAGCGTGAACTACGACTTCGCTGAACTGCTTGCACGAGCAGAGCCTCCGCGATGACGGGGCCGCCTGCGTACTTCGAGCGAATCCGCCTGAAGGCGGCGCGACGATGGGACCAGCTCGAGCAGGACCCGGAGCTCGCCGGTCCATGGCATCAGCTGTTCAGGCAGGTTCAGAGCCCACGGCATGTCCTCTCCGAACTTCTCCAGAACGCCGACGACGCGGGCGCGACCGAGGCCTCTGCCCGGATTGAGAACAACGTGTTCATCTTCGAGCATAACGGGGAGGATTTCACCGAAGAGCACTTCGCATCTCTGTGCGGCTTCGGCTACTCGAACAAGCGAACTTTGCACACGATCGGGTTCCGGGGCATCGGGTTCAAGAGCACGTTTAGCCTGGGCGATTGTGTTGAGCTCTTCACGCCGACGCTTGCGATTCGTTTTGACCGCAAGCGCTTCACTGAACCCCGCTGGGTATCGGGGGGCTCGAACACAGATGGAAAGACGCGCATCCGCGTTGAGATAGGCGACGAGCGCCGCCGAGGCGAGGTCGAAAAGAATCTCGAAGAGTGGTTCAAGAGCCCGGTGTCCCTGCTGTTCTTCAAGCATATTCGCAAGATGCAGGTCGGCGAGCACGCGGTGCATTGGGGTAGCGTAGGGCCGGGCCCCATCCCCGACAGCGAGTGGATGGCCCTCGATGAGCAGAAGGATGGTGCATGCCTGCTTCTCCGATCTGAGGCAGAAACATTCCCCGACGAAGCTCTCACTGAGATCAGGCAGGAACGCATGCTCGGCGTCGAGGAAGAAGCTGACTTTCCACCCTGCAGGATCGAGATCGTCGTGGGAGCGAAGGGGCGGTTGTTCGTGGTGCTACCGACAAGAGTCGAGACTGAACTGCCGTTTGCGTGCAATGCGCCCTTCATCCAGGATCCAGCCCGCCTGAAGATCAAGGACCCGGAGACGTCGGCTACGAACCGCTGGCTGCTTGAACGCGCGGGACGACTGGCCGCCGCAGCAATGCTCAACTGGCTGGGGCAGTCGCAGCTATCCATCACGGAGCGGGCTGCCGCCTACGGTTTGTTCCCGGACGTCAATCGGGACGACAATTCGCTGGAGGGCGTGTGCGGAACCATTGTCGAGGAGGCGTTCGCGGAGGCCATCGAGGGCAGGCCGCTGCTTCTGACGGAGGGTGGTGAACTCACCCTGGAGAATCAGAGCGTTATCATCCCGAGGACGGTCGTCGATACTTGGCCGGCCGAAGAGGCCGCGAAACTCCTCGATGAGAGCGGCCGACCGCCTTTGTGCCAGCAGGTCGAGACGGCTGACTGCAAGAAGCTATTGCGCTGGGGTGTGGTCGAGGAGATCGACAAGCAGAAGTTCCTCGCCTCGCTCCAGAGCAAACCCTGGCCGAAGCCCCGAACCTGGCGTCACCTGCTGAACCTCTGGGCCTACATCGCGCCGGAAGTTACCGGCTATCGGCACGATGTCAGGGGCGAAGATCTCCGGATCGTGCCGGTTCAGGGTAAGGACGTCCTGTATGCCGCGACCGCGGTGGTGCGCCTGGGGGAAAGGAGGCTCCTTCAGTCGGAAGACGACTGGGAGTTCCTGGCGACCCACCTGATCGTCTTGAACCAGGGCTGGCCGCGGTTCCTGTCCGAAGAACGACGAACTACAGAAGATCAGAGGGACGGGACCGCGAGGGAAAGGGCTGAAGCGGCCCACGCCGTCCTTAAGCAACTAGGCCTCGACGACACGAGTGATGTCAACCGGGTCATCGATCGGGTCGCAGCTGAGTTCTTCTCGCAGAAGCGGATCAGTGTGCAGGAGTGCGTCCGGCTCGCGCAAATCGCCGCAAAGCTTGGTGCGACGGCTGGCGACTCCTTCCACTATGTGACGAGAGACCGGCGCTTCAAGTCGGCCAAGGGGACCATTCTCTTCGATGGAGACGGGACCCTGGAGGAACTTGTCCCGGCGCAGCAAAGGGAGGCGCAACTCCTGCATGACGACTACATAGCGCGGTTCTCTTCTTGCTCCAGAGAAGACTGGTCGAGGTGGGTGTCATCCGGCCGGGCTGGCCTCCTTACGTTCATTCCGTTCAGCCCGAAGCGCTTCAATATGTACCGGAGGCGGGACGTCGAGCAGGAGGCGCGACGCCGAGGACTTGGGGAGAAGCTCCACTATCCGTACGTAACTGACGGCTTTGTTGTCGAGGACTGGGACTTCGACGAGATCTACTGGAGTCATTGGCAGGCGCTGGCCAGGAACGACGGCCGCTTGTGGACGAAGGTTGCGGAACGGCTCCTGTCCCAACGCGACGTCTACTGGAACAGGGCAAGGAGCGCCCGGCTCCTGCAGGTCGCGACGACGGGCAACGAACGATCGATGACCTACGATCCGCTCCTGCCGGGCTGGGCGCTTCGCCTGAGAGATGTGCCCTGCCTTCCCGACACCCGCGGCTTCCATCGGAAGCCCGGCGATCTTCTGCGGCGAACACCGGAGACGGAACCGTTGATGGACGTTGAGCCGTTCATCTACGGGCGTCTCGACACGGAGGCAACACGACCTCTACTCGATCTGCTTGGCGTGAGGCGTACCCCGGCGGGCCCGGACCGTCTTCTGGAGTGCCTTCGGGCGCTGGCGACGGCAGAGGCCCCGCCGGTGCACGAGGTAGACAAGTGGTACCGGCGGCTCGACCAGATGGTCGACACGTGTGCGACCGCCGAGTTCCAGAAGATCCGGCAGGCGTTCCGGATAGAGAAGTTGATTCTGACGCAGGATGGTGGCTGGGCTACTGCCGCCGCGGTATTTCTATCGTCGGGTGAGGAAGACGTGCCCGGCGTCGCTGTCGTTCGTTCATCGGTCGGCGACCTCACGCTTTGGAGAAAGATCGGGCTGGCGGAGCGACCGACTGCAGATCTGGCGATCCAGTGGCTGAAGGAGTTGCCATCCGGGCAGGTGCTATCCCAGGACGAGGCGAGGCGCGTGCGCGCTCTGCTCGTCCGGTATCCCGTTCGAGTGTGGGAGGAGTGCGCGCACTGGATCAACCTTGCCGGAGAATGGGCGCGCACGGGAGGACTGTCATACGCCCTTACGATGCAGTCTTTGATCCCCTGGGCACATCTCCACCCATGGGTGAAGCAGAAGACCGGTGATTTCCAGCGCCTTCCAGGGGAAGTGACGAGCGCCCCGCCGTTTTCTAGCCTGCCTCCCCTTGCGTTGCGGGTCGAGGAGCGCTTGGCCGGACACCCTACGCTGCCCGGGCGAGCTGAGATGAAGGAATGGCTAACGACAGTCGGTACTGAACTCCGACGGGTGGAACTCGATAGCGATCGGGAGACCGAGCGCGTTCGTGCTCTCGCGCACATGCTCGCGAGAACAACCTGGTACACCACGCCAGGAATCGAGATCATTCCCTACATCGACCGGACGCCTGCCGGGACCCCGCGGTGGGCCGATGTCCTCTGGCTCGGCCAGGCACTGTATGTCGATCAGCTGCCGAGAGCCAAGCTCGCAAGGCGTGTGCCGGAGGAAATCGGCAAGGCCTTCGGGCGGGCAGATATCAAAGCAGCGCTCGACTACAGCTTCGAGCGTGCCCGCGAAGATGTGCGGGAGTACCTTTGGGAAAACTTCACGCTCTCCAAAGATGCAGGCGCTCCTGAGACAGAGAGCGACGGATCGGGTGCGGAGCAGGCTGACAAGACGGGTGCCCGGTCGACTGAACCCGGTGCGGGGACCGATGAGACAGTCGGACTCCACGATTCGTCCCGTGGGGGAACGCAAGGCGCCTCCGGAGCGGACGCCGAGGGCGGCTACACAGAGACCGAGCAGTCGGACGGTGACCAGCACGAGACGATGGACGGTACCGGCCACGTGGTCGGGCCGCGTCGGAAGACGCCAGATCGCGCCAAGGCGAGTATCATCGAGGGCTTCGCAAGGGCGCAGGGCTTCCGTAAGGACAGCGACGGGCGCTTCTGTCATCCAGACGGGAGCTGGATTGGCCGTGCCGAGGGCGCCCGCTTTCCATGGGAGCGGAGAACCGCCACTGGCGACCTCGTTCGCTACTACTGGGCGAAGGACCACTGCCTGGAGCGCGAGCCACTGGAACTCGAGGCCGACGTCTGGGGGCTGATCGAGCAGCACCCTGGAACCTACGCGCTCATCCTTTCAAACGCAGCGGGCAGTGCGGTCGAGGTCACCGGTGATCGCCTCCGCGCCATGCGTGATGGTGGCGAAGTCACCCTGTACCCTGCAGCCTACAGGCTCGTATACAAGCATGACAGACAAGCATAGGAAGAAGCTCATCGAGGTCGCGCTGCCGCTGGAGGCGATCAACGAGGAGTCTGCTTTGCGGAAACGGAAGGCGCCCTCAGGGTACCCGACCACGCTTCACAAGTGGTGGGCGCAGCGGCCGCTCGCGGCAGCCCGGGCGGTGATCTTCGCCCAGATGGTGGACGACCCATCTGGCCACCCTGACCTCTTTCGGACGGAGAAGGCGCAAGAGAAGGAGCGGCAGCGCCTCTTCCGCATCATCGAGGAGCTGGTCCAGTGGGAGAACACGACCAACGAGAAGCTTCTGGAGCGGGCGCGGGTCGAGATCTGGCAGAGCTGGCGCGCGGCCTGCGCGGACGACGCCGGCCACCCCCGCGCGAAGGAGCTGTTCAACCGGCACAAGCTGCCCGCCTTCCATGACCCCTTCGCCGGCGGGGGCTCGTTGCCCCTGGAGGCGCAGCGGCTGGGGCTCGAGGCCTACGCGCGCGACCTGAACCCTGTGGCGGTGCTGATCTGCAAGGCGATGATCGAGATCCCGCCCAGGTTCGCGGGGAGACCGCCGGCGAACCCCAGTGCTCGGGGGAAGCTGGATCACAGCAAGGGCTGGCGCGGCGCGCAGGGGCTGGCCGAGGACGTCCGCCATTATGGCCAGTGGATGCGCGACGAGGCCGACAAGCGCATCGGCCACCTTTACCCGAAGGTCGAGGTCACGGCCGAGATGGCGAAGGAGCGGCCCGATCTCAAGCCGCTCGTGGGCCAGAAGCTCACCGTGATCGCCTGGCTTTGGGCGCGCACGGTGAAGAGTCCCAACCCCGCCTTCGCGCAGGTAGACGTGCCGCTCGCCTCCACCTTCATGCTCTCCGCCAAGTCGGGCAAGGAGGCCTACGTCGAGCCGACGATCGAGGGCCGCGGCTACCGCTTCACGGTGAAGGTGGGCAAGCCCAAGCACGTGGAGCGGGCGAAGAACGGCACGAAGCTCTCGCGCGGAGCGAACTTCTGCTGCGTGATGTCGAGCACGCCGATTGCGGGCGACTACATCAAGGCCGAGGGCAAGGCCGGGCGCATGGGCGCGCGGCTGATGGCGATCGTTGCCGAGGGCAAGCGCGGGCGGGTCTACCTGCCGCCGACCGAGGAGATGGAGGCTGTGGCGCGCCACGCGCAGCCGGAGTGGAAGCCGGAGACGCCGCTCGCCCCGGACCCGCGCGCGCTGTGGACGCCCCCCTACGGGCTGGCGACCTTCGGCGACCTCTTCACCCCCCGCCAACTCGTGGCGCTGACGACATTCTCCGACCTGGTGCAGGAGGCGCGCGAGAGGGTGCAGTGTGACGCGCTAGCCGCGGGTCTGCCCGACGACGGCGAGCCGCTGGCTGCCGGCGGCACCGGGGCGACGGCCTACGCCGATGCAGTATCCGTTTATCTTGCCATGGCGATCAGTCGACTTGCGGATTACGGCTCATCGATTTGCACATGGCGTCCCAAGGACAATGCGATGCGGTCGAGTCTGGCAAAGCAAGCGCTGCCGATGGCTTGGGATTTCGCTGAGGGTTCACCGTTTGGTGGATCTAGTTCCGGCTTCACAGAGTGCGTAGACGTGGTCGCGAAGGTTGTCGCTGTCCCTTGTGGGAATCAGCGCGGCGTGGCGCAGCAGCGAGATGCATCGAGATCCACCGCGGAGGAGGCACGCGCCTGGGTCATCAGCACTGATCCGCCCTATTACGACAACATCGGCTACGCCGACCTGTCAGACTTCTTCTACGTGTGGCTGCGGGGATCGCTGAAGGCTGTCTTCCCTGATCTGTTCGCGACGGTCGCCGTGCCGAAAGCCGAGGAGCTTGTAGCGACTCCCTACCGTCACGGTGGGAAGGAGAAGGCAGAGTCCTTCTTTCTCGACGGAATGACTGAGGCGATGCGACGGCTGGTTGAGAAGGCTCATCCCGCTTTCCCCGTGACCATCTATTACGCGTTCAAGCAGTCGGAAAGCGACGGCGAGGCAGGCACCGCATCTACAGGATGGGACACATTTCTGGGTGCTGTTATAGGGGCAGGGTTCAGCATTACCGGAACCTGGCCGATGCGCACGGAGGGCGACAATCGGCAGATTGGAGTAGGCGCTAACGCTCTCGCCTCCAGCATCGTGCTCGTCTGCCGCCCGCGCGCGGCGAACGCGCCCACGGCCACGCGCCGCGAGTTCGTCACCGCGCTCAAGGCCGAGTTGCCCGCGGCACTCGCCAACCTCCAGCGTGGCAACATCGCCCCGGTAGATCTGGCGCAGGCGGCCATCGGGCCAGGTATGGCGGTCTACACCCGATACGAGAAGGTGCTCGACGCCGAGGGCAAGCCGCTCACCGTGCGCGAGGCGCTGGCGCTGATCAACCAGACGCTTGATGAGGCGCTGGCCGAGCAGGAGGGCGACTTCGACGCCGATAGCCGCTGGGCGCTGGCCTGGTTCGAGCAGCAGGGCTTCGCCGCGGGGGAGTACGGCGTGGCCGAGACGCTGTCCAAGGCCAAGAACACGAGCGTCTCCGGGATGGTGGCGGCCGGCATCGTCGCCTCGAAGGCCGGCAAGGTGCGTCTGCTCCGCCCCGACGAGCTCCCCGCAGAATGGGACCCGGCCACCGACCCCCGCCTCACGGCGTGGGAGGTGGTGCACCAGCTTGTCCGCGCGCTCGAAGCCGGCGGGGAGGGTGCCGCCTCGGAGCTGGTGGCGAAGCTCGGGACCAAGGCCGAGGTCGCGCGCGAGCTGGCCTACCGGCTCTACACGCTCTGCGAGCGGAAGAAGCGCGCGGCCGAGGCGCTGGCTTACAACGGCCTCGTCCAGAGCTGGCCCGAGATCACCCGCCTCGCCCGCGAGGGCGACAAGGCCGACGCCGCGCAGCCTGACCTCTTCGGGCGGCCGTGACTCCGGCCGAGCGCGCACCGCTCGTCGTCGTGATCGCCGGGCCCAATGGCGCCGGGAAGAGCACGACGGCGGGGCGGCTGCTGCAGGAGGCACTGGCAGTGAGCGAGTTCGTCAACGCCGACCCCATCGCGACCGGGCTATCTGCTTTCCGACCCGAGTCGGTGGCCCTCGCCGCGGGCCGCGTGATGCTGGCGCGGATGAAGGCGCTCGCGCAGGCGCGGCGGGACTTCGCCTTCGAAACGACGCTCGCGAGCCGCAGCTTCGCGCACTGGCTTGGAGCGCTGCGAGGGTCGGGTTACCGGGTGCACCTGGCCTTTCTCTCGCTGCCGGGCCCGGATCTGGCGGTCGCCCGGGTGGCCGCCCGGGTGCGCCAGGGCGGGCACGATGTGCCGGAGCCCGTCGTGCGCCGCCGGTTCGCGACCGGACTGAGGAACTTCTTCATGCTCTACGAGGCACTGGTGGACACTTGGCAGATGTTCGACAACGCCGCGGTGGCTGGGCCGCGGTTGATCGCGAGCGGTCGAACCGGGCAGCCCACCCATGTGCTCGATGTCGGAGCCTGGGCGCGCCTGCAGGAGCAAGGACGATGAGCACCGTGCATGATGCCGACCCGACGCCGCTGGAGCGAGTCGAGGACATCCCCCGCATCCTGAAGGCGATGACGGAAGCCGTGCGCGAGGCGCTGCTGCGCCACAAGCGCCTGGGGAACCCGGTGGCGGTGTGGCGTGACGGCCGGGTCGTCTGGCTCCGGCCCGAGGAGATCCCCGGGGAGACGCCGGGGCCGGACCGCGGGGGGGAATGACGCGATGGCGATCACCAACCGCGACCGGGTCGGCAAGGCGCTCGAGCTGCTCACGGCGGGCCTCGTCCCGTTCGTCGAGCGGGAGCTGAAGGCGCAGCACGCCCAGCAGTGGCTGGAGCAGGTCCGCGAGGCGGTGGGGCCGACCCAGGAGAAGCTCTTCCGGAGCGAGGCCGAGGCCCGGTGGGACGCGGCGGCGCTGCTCGCGGTGATGTGGAACCAGTGGAACGTGGTCTTCCGGAAGACCCTCGGCCAGGCGGAGCGGACGCTGGTGTCCGAGCTG
The DNA here is from genome assembly GCA_016188005.1 of Candidatus Rokuibacteriota bacterium. NCBI lineage: Bacteria > Candidatus Rokuibacteriota > Candidatus Rokuibacteriota bacterium. The sequence continues at coordinate 34,805 of JACPIQ010000004.1, forward strand.
CGCGACATGCGCAACAAGTGGGCCCATCAGCAGCCCTTCTCGAGCGACGACACGGACCGGGCGCTCGACTCCGTGGCGCGGCTGCTCACCGCCGTCTCGGCGCCGCAGGCGGACGAGGTCGGGCGGATGAAGATGGAGCTCAGGCGCCTCATGTTCGACGAGCAGGTGCGCACGGAGAAGCGGAAGGCGGGGGGCTCCCTGATCGAGGTGGCCGGGACGACGGTCCTCAAGCCCTGGCGAGAGGTGGTGAACCCGCACCCGGACGTGGCCAGCGGCCGTTACCAGCAGGCGGAGTTCGCCGCGGATCTCTGGCAGGTGCATCTGGGCGAGGGGACGGACGAGTACCGGAAGCCCGTCGAGTTCTTCCGGCGCACCTACCTGACGGAGAGCCTCAAGCGCCTGCTGGTGGGGGGCGTCCAGCGGCTGTCGGGCCAGGGGGGCGACTCGGTCGTCCAGCTCCAGACGAACTTCGGCGGCGGCAAGACGCACTCGATGCTGGCGCTCTACCACCTGTTCTCCGGCGTGGCGCCGGGGGAGCTGGCAGGCGTGGACACGGTCCTGGCCGGGGCCGGGGTCAAGACCTTGCCCCGTGCGAAGCGCGTCGTGCTGGTGGGGAACAAGATCTCCCCCGGGAACCCCCTCACCAAGCCCGACGGCACCGTGGTGCGGACGTTCTGGGGCGAGCTGGCCTGGCAGCTCGGCGGCAAGAAGGCCTTCGCCCGGGTCCAGGCCGACGACGAGCGGGCCACGAGCCCGGGGGACGCGCTCCGGGAGCTGTTCAGGGAGCATGGCCCCTGCCTGGTGCTGGTGGACGAGTGGGTGGCCTATGCGCGGCAGCTCCACGACCAGAGCGACCTGCCGGCGGGGAGCTTCGAGACCCAGTTCACCTTCGCCCAGGCGCTGACCGAGGCGGCGCGGGCGGTGAGCCACTGCCTGCTCGTGATCTCGCTGCCGGCCTCCGACACGCCGGGCTCGCCGCACGCCCAGGCGGACGACCTGGAGGTGGGCGGCCTCCGCGGCCGGGAGGCGCTCGACCGGCTGCGCAACGTGGTGGGGCGCCTGGAGGCGTCCTGGCGGCCGGCGACGGCCGAGGAGGGCTTCGAGATCGTGCGCCGGCGGCTGTTCGAGCCGCTGCCGGGGCCGGAGGCCTTCACGCAGCGGGATGTGACCGCGCGCGCGTTCGCCGACCTCTATCGCGCCCAGGGCGCCGAGTTCCCGCCAGAGTGCCGGGATGCCGACTACGAGAAGCGCCTGCAGGCCGCCTACCCGATCCATCCGGAGATCTTCGACCGGCTCTACACGGACTGGTCCACCCTGGTGAAGTTCCAGCGCACCCGGGGAGTCCTCCGGCTGATGGCGGCGGTCATCCACAGCCTCTGGGAGCGGGGGGACCGGAACCCGCTGATCCTGCCATCGACCATCCCGATCGACGACCCGCGCATCCAGTTCGAGCTGACGCGGTATCTCTCGGACAACTGGCCCCCGATCATCGAGAGGGACGTGGACGGCCCGGGCGCGCTGCCGCTCAAGATTGACGCCGAGCAGCCGAACCTGGGTAGGCTCTCGGCCACGCGGCGCGTGGCGCGGACCATCTACCTGGGTTCGGCGCCCATGACGGGGGCCGCCAACCGCGGGCTCGAGGACCGGCGGGTGAAGCTCGGCTGCGTGATGCCGGGGGAGCCGCCGGCCGTGTTCGGCGATGCGCTGCGGCGGCTGGCGGCGGCCGCGACCTACCTCTACCAGGACGGCCCGCGCGTCTGGTACGCGACCCAGCCGACCGTGACGAAGCTGGCCGAGGACCGCGCCGAACAGCTCAAGCGGGACCCGGACAGGGTGGCCCAGGAGCTGGAGCGCCGGCTACGCGCCGACCTCAGGAGGCAAGGCGACTTCGGGCGGATCCACCCGCTGCCGCGCTCGAGCGCCGAGGTGCCGGACGATCTCGACGCCCGACTCGTCGTGCTGAGCGCCGAGCAGCCGTACAGCAAGGAGCCCGGCAATGCCGCGGCGGCGGCGGCCACGGGCATCCTGGAGACCAGGGGCAACGCCCCCCGTCTCTACCGGAACACGCTCGTGTTCTTGGCCGCGGACAGGGTGCGGCTGCAAGACCTGGACGAGGCCGTGAGGAAGTACCTCGCCTGGGAGTCTATCGTGGCCGAGAAGGAGACACTGAACCTCGATCCTCACCAGGCCCGCCAGGCCGAGACGCAGAAGCAGGCGGCCGACGGGGCCGTGACCGCCCGGCTGCCGGAGACCTACCAGTGGCTCCTGGTGCCGACCCAGGCGACGCCGCAGGCGGCTGTCGAGTGGCAGGCGATGCGCCTGACGGGGGGCGACGCGCTGGCCGCGCGAGGGAGCAAGAAGCTGAAGAACGACGAGCTCCTGGTGACGGCGCTGGCCGGGACGCGCCTCCGGATGGAGCTCGACCGGGTGCCGCTGTGGCGCGGGGATCACGTCGCCATCAAGCAGCTCGCCGAGGATTTTGCCCGGTACGTGTACCTACCACGGCTCAGGGACACGGGGGTGTTGCTGGGCGCTGTCCGGGACGGCCTCGGCTTGCTCCTGTGGCAGCAGGACGCCTTCGCCTACGCGGATGGCTTCGACGAGGCCGCCGGCCGGTACCGGGGACTGCGGGCTGGGTCCGGCCAGGGGCTTGCCGGCTCCGACGCGGCCGGGCTCCTTGTGCGGCCCGAGGTCGCTCAGCGGCAGCTCGAGGCCGAGGCCGGGGCGGCGGCCGGTGGGGGGGAAGCCGCGCCCGGGAAGCCATCCGGGGGCGCCGGGGGCGCGCGCCCCGGCAAGGGGGGCGAGGCTACGTCGGGCGGGGGCTCAGCGCCGGCCGCGCCCCCGAAGCCTCCCCGGCCCAAGCGCTTTCACGGGACCGTGACCCTCAATCCCATCCGTGCAGGTCTCGACGCGAGCCGGGTGGCCGACGAGGTGATCGCGCATCTCACCGGGCTTCCGGGCGCCGTGGTGAAGGTCACGATCGAGATCGAGGCGGACATCGCCGGGGGCGTCCCGGAGAACGTGGAGCGCACGGTCACGGAGAACGCGCGGACGCTCAAGTTCACGAACCAGGGGTTCGAGGCGGAGTAGGCGAGGACGTCTGCGGCTCCTGACGCCACTCGTGCGCGGTTCCCGCCGCGAGTTGTCACTCGGCGACACCGGCAGAGGCGGGGGGGCGCTAACGGGCTGAGTGGGAGACATGCCAATCGCTTGGTGGTTCCAGTTCTGTGGGCTCGTCGCCGGCTTCCTGGGGGCACTGCTCCTGGTGGTTGCTCAACAACCTGGGGAGCGTGGGGCGGGCTTCGAGCGGAAAGATGGGAGGGTGGCAGAGTTTGTAGTTCTCCGATGCCCCCGTACCTGGTGGACCGGCCTGGTTCTGTTGTGTGTTGGCTTCGCCACGCAGCTCCTTGCGCTCTTCCGGTAGTCGGGTCGGGCGATCCCCTGAGCCATCTACGGGGGGGAGTCCGTGTATCAGACGGCCGCACGAGAAGGGGGAACCGCATCACGTTCCGACGAGTTCAGATGACGCCTGTGGCTGGGCCCTCGCGTACCAACTCCAGGGACGTCACCAAAGCCGGCGGCGGACATTTCACGCCGACGCCATTCCCTGAGGCCCAGGAACAATGAAGGGGAAGCGTCTAGACCTGAGCTTCGACGGGTACCTCAAGGCGCAAGAGAACAACTTGGCCCAGATCAGACGCCTGCCCGTCTTTCGCGAGCTGGTCCTCCCCGACAAGGAGCTCTACGAGAAGGCGGTGGGGCTTGTCCCTCCGGCTGCGCCGCCCAGCTTCGGACGGGTCCTTCTTCTCGGTCACAAGGGCCTGCTCTCTGCGGCTGCCCTCATAGCGCGCGGACTGCCCGACGACGCTGCCGGCGTCACCCGGCGAGTCATCGAGGCGGTCCGGACTGGCCGTGCGATCAAGCATGACCGAGCCAACCTTGATCGGTGGCTCGCCTTCGAGAAGCGCATGGCCCGCTGGGCAGCACGCGCGCGGAACGCCAGACCGAAGGGGCCGGTCCGTCCCGCGCTCACGTTCCCGCAGCCCCACCCCGTCCTCGACGAGCTCGCCAAGCACCTGGGGATGCTCTCCGACGCCTGGATCCATTTCACTCCGGAGTTTCTGGACCAGCAGAGCTGGCGGGAGGACCAGAAGGGCGCAATGGTGACGATGCGCCTCAACTACTTCACCGAGAGCCAGGCGGTCATCGAACGCGAGCTACTCAGCCTCGGTACGATTCACCTCCTCTGCCTGGGCGTCCTCGACGAGTGTTTCGATTCGGCCTTTTCGGCGGATGAGGGCTGGAAGCAGGCTCGCCTCGACGTCCACCGGCGGGGCAGCGAGTTCGCTCAGTTACAGCAGGAGCGCGCAACAGCGAGCCATCAAGATCAACCGTGATCGCCGCAGGACTCCCGCCCGCGGAGGCTCGTGGTTTGGCGGATCATGATCACGGGTGACAGGGTGGCCATGGGTGCGATGGCAGGAAGTTCACAGCCCTCGTAACTCGGTCTCCTGCGCGAACCCGATTCCTGCTACGATCCCCCGCGAGTCCCCGCCGCGAGATCGTCAACCAATTGCAGGGGGGGGGGAGCAGGGCCCAGAGGACGCAGCACCCGTCCGGCGGGCGGACTCACGAAGTAGTGGCCAGCGGTCGGATCGAGCATCGATCCGGACCCGGTGCCCGGAGGTTCGAGCACCCAGAGCCCAGATTCCACGGCACGCGCCGTGGCTCTGGGCTCTTGTGTTCTACCCCGGGGAGATCGGGGATGGCGGCGGAGGCGACGCGAAAGCTGTTGTGCCCATGCGGCAAGCAGCTCGGGACGTTCAAGCAGGACGGCTTGTGGCTGGCCTGCCGGTTCTCGCCACACAAGATCATGGTGCCGTACACGCTGTCCGACTTCGGGCAGGCCATCGTTCTCGTGGAGGCCCTGCGCGAGCAGGGCCGCGAGGAAAGGAGGGAGCGCCCTGTCTGAAAGATTGGACATTGACCCGCCTCGCGGCGCGGCAGTAGAACGGTCGCGCAGCGAGGATCGGGGCAGAGGGGCCAGAGGCCCGGGGTCGCCATCGCAGTCGAAGTAGTGCCCAGCGCCCAGCCCCACGGGGTAGCCCTCGTGCGGCTGGGCGCGGCCATGTCTGCTGCCGGATACATCGGTGGCGATGGGGTGGGCGCGCATGGCGGGACCGGAGCTGCCCTCCTTTCACGGGATCATCGGCCGGAGCGCGGCGATGCTGGCGCTGGGCCGGGACATCGAGACGTTCGCGCCGCACGATGTACCCATTCTGATACAGGGGGAGTCGGGGACCGGGAAGGAACTGGTGGCCCGGGCCATCTGCCGCGTGAGTCGGCGGCGCGAGCGCCCGTTCAAGGTGGTCAACTGCGGCGCCCTCGCGCGCGAGCTGCTCCTGAGCCAGCTGTTTGGCCACGAGCGGGGCGCCTTCACGGGCGCGGTGACGCAGAGGCGGGGGACCCTGGCACTTGCCCACGGCGGCACGGTGTTCCTGGACGAGGTCGGGGAACTGCTGCCGGAGGCGCAGGTGGCGCTGCTCCGGTTTCTCCAGGAGGGGACGATCGAGCCGCTGGGTTCCTCCCAGCCGGTGGAAGTCGACGTTCGGATCATCGCCGCGACTCATCGGGACCTCGAGGGCATGGTCGCGGCGGGGAGCTTCCGCGAGGACCTCTACTACCGCCTCCGGTGGGTGGTCTTCAAGGTCCCGCCGCTCCGGGAGCGCCGCGAGGACATCCCCCTGCTGGCCGAGCACTTACGGGTCGCGTTCAACGCGCAGTTCGGGCTCACGGTCGCCGGGTTCAGCCCGATGACAGTGGCGCTCCTTGACGACCATCCCTGGCCAGGCAACGTGCGCGACCTCGAGGCTGTGGTGGCCCGGGCCGCGATCTCCCGGGCGAGCGGCGTGATCGAGCCTGAGGATCTCGCGATGCCCGGGCGCCCGGCCCCTGGGGCGAAGGCGCCAGGCAGGCGCCCGGGGCGCGCGCCCGACGGAGCGGAGTCCTTGACCTGGCCCGCACAGGAGGCCCTGCGGATGGCCGCTGCCCGCGGCGAAGTGCGGCGCGCCGATGTGATGCAGCGCTGTGGGGTCTCGCGGGAGCTGGCGCGGCGCACCCTCGTTGACCTCGTCCGGCAGGGCCTCCTTCGGCGTATTGGCGTCGGCCGTGGGCGCGGGATCCACTACGTCCGGCTGCGGGCTCGGGCCGCTCGCAGTCAGTGATGGCCGCGCGCGCGTCTTCTGGTGGGAAACGCAACGGGTGGCCGAGAAAGCGCACGAAAACGCAATGGCCTTGAAGGGACGCGAGGTGCGCCTGTGTCGGTGACCGCGCTCTGGCGTGCAACGGCGCGCCCTTGGAGCGTACCCGCCTCGCTCCCGGCCGCCGGCACGGGCCTTGCCGGTCCCCGTTGGCATGCGCGCGATTCGAGGGCAGGCCCGCGGTCAGCAGCACGAGGAGGATCGAGGTGATGACCGGGCCAGGCCGGCCGCGCGGCGTCTCCTCAGCCCGGACGATGCGGCCACCTACCTCGGGCTCGGGAGCCGCTGGGCTGTGCGGCGGCTGGTCGTGGGAGGCCAGATCCCCGTGGTGCGGTTTGCGGGGAAGTGGCGCTTCGACGTCCGGGACCTCGACGCGTTCATCGCGGCCCACAGGAGCCCGCCTGGCAGCGATCTGCCTGAGGCGATTCGGACGCCGCCGCCGCGCGGGCCCCGTCCCGGATCGACACCGCGTGCCCGTCTCGCGCCGTTCCCCTCTCGCGGGCGACAGTTTGGTGACAGATCGGTGACACCCCGTGCGCAAGTGCTTGATCCAGCGGGGCTGGAGGAGGGGGCAACGGATAATCAATCCGGTGCGCCGGCCCGGATTGATTCTCGTTTACAGGCTTCGGAGGCGGTGGTAGACAGGCCTCGCAGCATTGCTTCAGGAGGCGTCGCGGATGACCCGTAGAGCGAGAAAAGGGTCGGGGCATCTCTACCGCCGGAGCCGCGTCTGGTGGATCAAGTGGACCGACGCCACCGGCAAGGCCCACTTCCGTTCCTCCGGGACCGCGGATCGCGCCGTCGCGGCCACGATGCTCCGCGAGCAGGTCGCCCACAGGGACCGAGGCATGCCCGTCCTGCCCGACCCTCGCCGCCTCTTCATCGAGACGCTGCTCGACAACCTCATGACGGAGTACCGCGCCAATGGCCGGCGCAGCATCGACCGCGTGGACCTCTCCCGGCGGCACCTGCTCCATTACTTCCGTGGGCACTCCGCGGCGAGCGTCACGGGCGCCGACATTCCTCGGTACGCGGACCGTCGACTGAACGAGAAGGCTTCGCCGGCGACCATCAACCGCGAGCTCGCGGCCTTGCGCCGCGCCTTCAGCCTGGCCGTGCGCCAGGGGTTGCTCCTCGTGGCCCCGTCGATTCCGGCGCTGCGCGAGGACAACGTGCGCACCGGGTTCTTCGAGCCCGAGCAGTTCGCCGCCGTCTGCGGCCGCCTGGGCGAGGTGGAGGCCGACATCGCCCGGTTCTGCTACCACACCGGCTGGCGGAGCAGGTCCGAGGTCTATCCGCTGACCTGGGCCCAGGTGGACTGGGCTGGCGGGTTGATCCGTCTCGAGCCGGGGACCACGAAGAACCGCGACGGGCGCTCGTTCCCGATCACGCCGGCCCTGCGCACTGTGCTCGAGCGGCGGCTGGACTTCACGCGGCGGTGCGAGCGCTCGCAGGGCCGGATCATCCCGTGGGTTTTCCACCGGAAGGGCCAGCCGGTCAAGACGATGGCGAAGTCGTGGCAGACGGCATGCACGAACGCGGGCGTGCCCGGCCGCTTCCTCCATGACCTCCGGCGCACCGCGGTCCGGAACCTGGAGCGCGCCGGGGTCTCGCGGTCCGTCGCCATGAAGATGACCGGGCACAAGACCGAGTCGGTGTACCGCCGCTACGCGATCGTGAGCGAGAGCGATCTCCGCGAGGCCGGGGCGAAGCTCGCGGCGCTAGGCCCACACGTGGGCCAGATGAGGTCGTAACATTCAGCCTCGCCCCCCCCCTCCTGTTAGGTGCCCGCGTTCGTGTCGGCGGGCGCGCGGGCGGCACGAGTTCGCGCTGAACCTCTGCCGCGGTGCTCGCTCAGCCGGTGCTCCTGCCTATAGACCTCTTCCCCGGTCTCAGGGTCCGTGATCCGCTTCGAGTACCAGTCGTTCGCCCAATCGATCAGCCAGTCGATCCGCAGCCATCTGCCCGTCTTACGCTCGAAGTGGTCCCCGACCCTGCGCTCGGAACTGACCTTCGGCTTGCCCGCCTCGCGGATCCTGATGCGCACGTGCTCCTTGAGGTTCACGGTGTCTGCTCCCTGTAGCTCCAAATTCATGGTTGGCTCCAGTGCCCCTGTCACCAGGATAAGTTACAATTTGGGCCAGATAAGTTACAGTTTCGTTCCCCGTCGGCCGGTGGTGGTACACTCACTTTGCTGATTTGGCAGGCAGTTAGCCTCACGGAAGCGTTTGCGGCGCCGGTGCACGCCCCGGACTTCAAATCCGGTGTCCGGCTCTAGACAAGTCGGAGGTGGGTTCGACTCCCACACGCTTCCGCCACATCGACTCCGAGGGGAGCACGCGCATGGCAAAGGGGGCAAAGGACACGAAGCGCCTCGACGATCGGCCCCGTCAGGTCTCGAGCGCCGGGCGGCGGCAGCGGCGCTGGATCATCGGCATCGCGGCAGCCGTGATCGTGGCGGCGGGCGTGGGGTACTTCGGCTACGAGGCGGGGGCCAATCGCCCGGGCGTGGAGATGCCGGATCAAGGCAATCTCCACATCCAGACAGGGAGCGAGCCCCACGTGCCCTACAACTCCGATCCGCCGACCTCGGGCCCGCACCTGCCCTACCTCGCGCCGTGGGGCGTCCACACCGAGCCCGTCGCGAAGGAGCTCCAGGTGCACAACCTCGAGGATGGCGGCGTCATGGTCCAGTACAGCTGCCCGCAGGGGTGCCCGGAGCTGGTGGAGAAGCTCAGCGCCGTCGTCTCGCAGTACCCCGACAAGGTGATTCTCGCGCCCTACCCGGGCCTGAAGACCCGCATCGCGCTGACGGCGTGGAGGCGGATCGACGCCTTCGAGGACTTCGACGCGGCGCGCATCCACCGTTTCATCAAGGCGTATCGCGGGATTGATCACCACCGGGGGTAGAATGGCGCCATGTGGGGGCCCGCTCGTCCCTCGCCTCTGGCGGCCCTGGCCCTGGCCGCGCTCGGCGTGATCGCCCTCGGGGCGTGCGCGCGTCCCTTCATCTCGCCCATCCTGCCCCCGCCCTATCGCGACGAGGTGGAGGCCCCGTACGACGCGACGTGGAAGGCGCTGATCCGCGCGCTGGCCGTGGACAACGTGCCGCTGCGCACCGTGGCCAAGGACTCGGGCGTCATCTCCTCCGACGACATCGTCTCCCCCATCGGGGTCTTCGCCGACTGCGGCCGGCTGGGGGCGGTGGCGCTGGAGGGCGAGGCCCTCGTGACCTTCACGGTGTTCGTGCAGTCCAACGGCAGGAGCGCCACCGATGTCCAGGTCAACGCCAAGATGCGCACTCAGGCCCACCGCCGCGGCGACTCGGGCAGGCTCCGCTCCGAGCCGGTCTACCAGTGCGCCTCCACGGGGCGCTGGGAAGCGAACCTGGTGGACGTGGTCCGGCGGCTGGTGAAGGAGTAGCCGCCGTGCCGCCCCGGCTGCCCGAGCTGATCCGGCGCGCGCGTCGCCTGGCGCTGCAGCGGGATCGCCTGGTCCACGAGCTGGCACGCGAGTGGACGACGGCGCTCAAGGGGCAGGGCTTCTCGCCGAGGGACCTGGACGAGCTCTGGGCGGGACTCACCGAGGAGGCCGTCCGGCGCCTGCAGCGGACGCCGGCGGGGAACGTCGGGGTGGAGGCGCTCCGCCGGGAGGCGAACGAGGTGATCGCCCGGGTGAAGGAGCGCGTGGAGACTGGCCTTGCCGCGGGAGGATGAGGGGAAGAGCGGCCCCCGCCTCAGGGAGGCGCTCCGGAGACTCCCGTCGGTGGACGCCATCCTCGGGGCGCTCGGGTCGGAGCACGCCATCCGCGGTATCCCGCGCCGGCGCGTGACGGAGGCGGTGCGTGAGGCGCTGGCCCGGGAGCGGCGGCGGCTGCTCGGGGCGGGGGAGGCCCCGGGGGAGACCGCCGACGCGCTCGAGATCGGCCGTCGCGTGGTCGCCGAGCTCACGCGGGCAGGCGCCTTCTCGCTCGCCCCGCTGATCAACGCCACGGGCGTCGTGCTCCACACCAACCTGGGGCGCGCGCTCCTGTCGCCGCTGGCCCAGGAGCGGCTCCTGGGCGTGGCCGCCGCCTACTCCAATCTCGAGATGGACATCGCCACGAAGGAGCGCGGCTCGCGCTATGCCCACGTGGCGGGGCTGCTGCGCCGGCTCACGGGCGCGGAGGCCTCGCTCGTCGTCAACAACAACGCCGCGGCGGTGCTCCTCGCGCTGGAGAGCCTGGCGCGCGGCAAGGAGGTGATCGTCTCCCGTGGCGAGCTCATCGAGATCGGCGGCGAGTTCCGCATCCCCGACATCATGCGCCGCTCCGGGGCCGTGCTGCGGGAGGTGGGCACGACGAACCGCACCCACCTCAAGGACTATGTCAATGCAATGGGCCCGGAGACGGGCCTCATCCTGAAGGTGCACACCTCCAACTACCGGGTGGTGGGCTTCACCGCCGCCGTGTCGTCGCGGGAGCTGGTGGAGCTGGGCCGCGCCCGCGGCATCCCCGTCATGGAGGACCTGGGCTCGGGGTGCCTGGTTGACCTGAGGCCCCACGGGTTCCCCTGGGAGCCCACGGTGCCCGAGGTGGTCGCCTCCGGCGTGGACCTGGTCTCCTTCTCCGGGGACAAGCTCCTCGGCGGGCCCCAGGCGGGGATCCTGGTTGGGCGCGCCGATCTCATCGACCGGCTCGCCCAGAACCCGGTGAACCGCGCGCTCCGCATCGACAAGTTCACGATCGCGGCGCTGGAGGCGACGCTCTACGCCTACGAGGCGGGCACGGCGCTGGCGACGATCCCCACCCTTCGCATGCTGACCGAGCCCTTGGCCGCGATCCGCCGGCGGGCCCGGGGGCTCCTCCGCCGCCTCCCCGCCGAGGTGCAGCGGGCCCTCGGCGCCGAGGTCGTCGAGGCGCGTTCCCAGGTGGGCGGGGGGGCCCTGCCGACGGTGGAGCTGCCGACGGCGGCGCTGGCGCTGGGCACGGCCGCCCGCCCGGCCCGAGCGCTCGACGAGGCCCTTCGCGCGGCGCGGCCGCCCGTGCTCGGGCGGCTGCTGGACGACCGGCTGCTGCTGGACTGCCGCACCGTCCTGCCGGCGGACATCCCCGCGCTGGCCCGTGCCGTTTCCTCCTTGTAGATGAAGCACGTCGTCGTCGGGACCGCGGGGCACATCGACCACGGCAAGACCTCGCTCGTCAAGGCGCTGACGGGCACGGACACCGACCGCCTCCCCGAGGAGAAGGCCCGCGGCATCACCATCGACCTGGGCTTCGCCTTCCTCGAGGAGCCCGACGGGCTCACCATCGAGATCGTGGACGTCCCCGGCCACGAGCGCTTCGTCAAGAACATGCTCGCCGGGGTGGGTGGCATCGACCTCGCGCTGCTGGTCATCGCCGCCGACGAGGGCGTGATGCCCCAGACCCGCGAGCACCTGGCCATCTGCTCCCTCCTGCACATCAAGACCGGGCTCGTGGCGCTCACGAAGACCGACATGGCGGAGCCCGACTGGGTCGAGCTGGTGCGCGACGACGTGGCCCGGCTCCTCGAGGGCACCTTCCTCCGGGGCTGCCCCATCGTGCCGGTGTCGTCCAAGACGGGCGAGGGCCTCGCCGCGCTGCGTGCGGCCCTCGTGGCGCTGGCGCGGGAGGTCCCGCCGAAAGGCACCGACCAGACGGCGCGGCTGCCCATCGACCGCGTCTTCACCGTCCGGGGGTTCGGCACGGTGGTGACGGGCACGCTCACGGCCGGCCGTCTCGCGGTGGACGAGCGCGTCGAGGTGTACCCGCGGGGGCTCTCGTCCCGGGTGCGTGGGCTCCAGGTGCATGGGCATGCCGTCGAGCGGGCGGAGGCGGGACAGCGCACGGCCGTGAACCTGCAGGGCGTGGAGCGCGCCGCCATCGAGCGCGGGGATGTGCTGGCGCCGCCCGGAGCGCTCCTGCCGGCGCTCCTCCTGGACGCGACGCTCGAGCTCCTGGAGGACGCGCCGCGCCCGCTCAGGACGCGCGATCGCGTCCGCTTCCACGTGGGGACCCAGGAGGTGATGGCGCGCGTGCTCCTCGTGGGGCAGCCCGACCTCGCGCAGGGGCGCACCGCCTACGGCCGCTTCCGGCTCGAGAAGCCGGTCGTCGCCCTGCCAGGAGACCGCTACGTGATCCGCAGCTACTCGCCCATCGTGACGATCGGCGGCGGCACGCTGCTCGACGTGGCGCCGCCCCGCTTCAAGCGGAAGGCCCCCGCGCTGCTGGCCCACCTCGAGCTGCTGGAGACGGGGACGCCCGCCCAGGTGATCGAGGAGCATCTCAAGCAGGCCGGCGCCGCGGGGCTCCATCTCGCCGACCTGCGCGCCCGGACGCCCTTCGGTCCCGACCGCCTGCGGGCGAGCCTCGCCGAGCTCCAGGGGTCCGGCGCCCTCCTGGCGGTGGACCGTGAGTGGTACATCCAGCGGGACGCCGGCGACCGGCTGCGCTCGGAGACGCTCGGCCTCCTCGAGGCCTTCCACCGGGAGAACCCGCTGCGCGGGGGCATCTCGCGGGAGGAGCTGCGGAGCCGGGCGGGGAATGCGCAGGAGCGGGTGTTCGCCCAGCTCCTCACGGCGCTGGAGGGGGAAGGGGTGGTGCGCAGCGAGCGCGATCAGGTGCGGCTGGCCTCGCACGCGATCCGGCTCAGCTCCGAGCAGCAGCGGGTCGTGGAAGGCGTCGAGGCCGAGTTCCGCCGCGCCGGTCCCGCGCCCCCGAGCCCCGAGGAGGCGCTCGGACGCTCCGGCGTCAAGGGGACGGAGAAGCACGAGCTCTTCCAGCTCCTCGTGGCGGATGGGCGGCTCGTACGCGTCAAGGAGTCGCTCTACTTCCACGCCGCGGCGCTCCAGGAGATCCAGGCAAAGCTCGTGGCGCACCTCAGGGCGCACCGGGAAATCGGACCAGCCGACATGAAGGACCTCCTGGGCGTGAGCCGGAAGTACGCCATCCCGCTCATGGAGTACTTCGACGCGCAGCGGGTGACGGTGCGCCAGGGCGAGCGCCGCGTCCTCCGCGGCGGGTAGCGCGCGGGGCCCCCCGGCGCCCCGTCTCGTTGACAACCCCCTGCGCCCAGCGTAGGGTAAGGGCGCCTCGGCAAGAGGAAAAAAAGGAGTCCTGCCATGTTCGGTCTGGGGTATCAAGAGCTGCTGATCATACTCGTGATTGTCCTCATCCTCTTCGGGGCGCAGCGGCTGCCGGATCTGGCGCGCTCCCTGGGGTCGAGCGTGAAGGAGTTCAAGAAGGGCGTCGCCGAGATCAAGGACGACGGCAGCTCGGCGGCCAAGAAGGACGACGAGAAGAAGGCCTGACCCCCCCCCAGCCTCGCGCCGCCGCTCGTGCCCGCCGACCGCTACGTCGTCGGAATTGACCTCGGCGGGAGCAAACTGCGTGGCGGGCTCCTCTCGGAAACCGGTCAGCTCGCCGGCCGCATCGAGACACAGACGGAGGCCTGGAAGGGCCCGGCCGGCGTTCTCGCCAACCTCAAGCGCGTCATCGCCCAGCTGCTGGATTCCACCGACCGCTCCCGCGTGACGGGCATCGGCATCGCCGCCGCGGGCATGATCCACCCCAAGACCCACGCCGTCGTCTACGCGCCCAACCTCGAGTGGCGGGAGGTGCCGGTGCGCGACGAGATCGAGTCCGCCTTCGGCCTGCCGACCTACGTGGAGAACGACGTGCGCGCCGCCGCCTGGGGGGAATACCGCTTCGGCGCGGGCCGTGGCGTGCAGAGCCTGATCGCGGTCTTCGTCGGCACCGGCGTGGGCTCGGGCGCCGTGATGGATGGTCTCCTCCTGCGCGGGTTCACCAACGCCGCGGGGGAGATCGGCCACACGCAGGTCGTGATGGATGGCCTGCCCTGCCCCTGCGGCCAGCGGGGCTGCGTGGAGGCCTACGCCTCGGGCTCGGGCTTCGCGCGGCGACTCCAGTCGGCACTGGCGGGCGGGACGGCGACGTCCCTGGCCGAGGAGACCGGGCGCGATCCGTCCCGGCTCACCGCGGCGCTGGTGGCGCGGGCCGCCGCGGCGGGCGATCCCTTCGCGAGCGAGCTCTGGCAGGACGCCGAGCACTACCTCGGCATGGCGCTCGCCAACTACGTCACGCTGCTGAACCCGGAGCTGCTCGTCCTCGGCGGGGGCGTCATGACCGCGGTGCCCGCGCTGGCCGAGTCCCTCGCCCGGCAGGTGCGGGCCCGGACGACCGTCATGTCTCGGGACCTGCGTGTGGTGCGGGCGGGACTCGGCGACTCGGCGGGGATCTTCGGAGCCGCCGACCGCGTCTGGGTGCAGGGGTGATCCGCCGCCTGCGGGCGGCGCTTGCGCGGCGCCTCGACGCTTCCTGGACTGCCACGGCCGGGGCCTGGGGCCGGCACGGCGACCTGGGGCTGGCGCTCGGGCTGGCGCTGGCCACCCTCCTCTCGCGCTGGCCGTACCGCGCGCGGATGCTCTACAACTGGGACGCGGTCCAGTTCGCGCTGGCGCTCCGGGAGTTCGACATCGCCAAGCACCAGCCCCACCCGCCGGGCTATCTCCTCTACGTCGGGCTGGGCCGGCTCGCCAACGCCACGCTCGGGGATGCCACCCAGGCCTATGTGGCGCTCGCCATGCTCTTCAGCGCGGCGACGACGTTCACGGTCTACTGGCTCGCCCGGACGCTGTACGATCGCTTCACGGCCACGGCCGCGGCCGCCCTGCTGGCGGGCAGCCCGCTCTTCTGGTTCTACGGCTCCGTGGGCCTCACCTACGCGGGCGAGGCTTTCGGCGCCTCCCTCGTGGCGCTCCTCGCCTACCGCGCCCTCTCCGGTCGCCCGCTGTGCCTCTATGCCGGGGCGCTCGTGCTGGGCCTGGTGGGTGGGATGCGCCAGTCGGTGCTCGTGCTCCTCTTCCCGCTCTGGGCCGGCTGTGCGCTCGTCGGCGTCCGCTCGGCGCGCCGGCTCCTCGCGGCCGGGGCCGTCCTGACCGGGACCGTGCTGGCGTGGCTGCTCCCGCTGGTGTGGCTCTCCGGCGGGTGGCGCGCCTACCTCGCCGCCTCCGCCCAGCTCTACGGCTCGGTGGTGCTCGCCACCTCCGTCCTGGGCGGCGACCTGGACACCACGCTCAGACAGACGCGCCACGTCCTGGAGTCGGTGGCGGTGGCCCTGGGGCCCCTGGGCCTCGCCGTCCTCGCGCTGCCCTACTACGCGCGCCGCTGCGGCTGGCACGCGCGGGAGTGGTTCCTCCTGGCGTGGGTGGCGCCTCCGGCCGCCTTCTACACGCTGGTGCACTTCGGCCAGGCCGGCTACGTGCTCACCTTCCTGCCCGCGCTCGTGGTGCTCTTGAGCCGCGTGCTGGACGAGTGCGTCGCGGCCTGGTCGGAGCGCCTCAGGCGGCCTCAGTGGCGCCTGGCCCTGGCGCTGCTGGCGCTGGCCCCGCTCCTGCTCATCAACACGGGCTTCTTCGTCAGCGCCCGGCCCGTCCCGCGTGCCTTCGAGCACCGCACCGGGGAGGCCTGGATGTGGCGCGCCCGCGACGAGGCCCACGACTGGATCATGAGCCGCACGGCGGCGGCGCTGCGCGAGCACGAGGCGGTGATCCGGACCTACGTGGAGACGATCCGCGCCGTCTATGACCCCTCGGACACCGCGCTCCTGACGGAGCTGGGGAACCCGCGCTCCTACCCGTGGCTGCGACACGCGATGTTCTATATGCCGGAGTACGAGATCTACCAGGTCTCCCTGGGCGGGGAGCCTCTCGGCTTCTACGCGCCGCAGTCCTCGGCGACCATGATCCTCTCGCCCGGCACGACCATCGCCGTCCCCCGCCGGATCAAGCAGCTCGTCTGGTTCGTGGATCACTGGGATCCTTCGCGGCCCCGGCCGAGGGGGCTCGTGGAGATCTCGCTGCCCTATGGGCGCTTCCTGTACGTGCTCCCCCTGGGCCGGAAGCCCGTGGAGCACGCCGGCTACACGTTCATCCCCGGCCGCAAGTGATCCGCCGCTGGCTCTGGATGGCGCTGGCGCTGGCCCTTGCCCTCGGCGTCTTCCTCCTGAGAGAGCGTCAGCTCGCCGGGGGAAGCGGCTTTCCCCTGGACGATTCCTGGATTCACCTCCACTTCGCGCGGAACCTGGCCGAGGGGCACGGCTTCGTCTACAACCCCGGCGTCCAGGTGCCGGGCTCCACCGCGCCCCTCTGGACGCTCCTGCTGGGCGGCGCCTTCGCGCTGACCGGCAGCGTGCCCCTCCTCGCGAAGTTCCTGGGCGTGGCGGCGATGTTCCTCACCGCGCTCCTGACCTGTGCGCTGGTGCGGCGCTGGACCGGGCGCGACGGGCTGGGGCTCCTGGCGGGGGTGCTGGCCGGCCTCACCGGCCCGCTGGCATGGGGTGCCTTGTCCGGGATGGAGGTCTCCCTGGCGGCGCTGCTCGTCACGGGGGGACTTCTCGCTCACTCGGCGGGCCGGGACGGCGCCGCAGTGGCTCTCCTGGCCCTGGCCGTCCTGGCTCGTCCCGAGTCGGCGCTCGTGCTGCCACTGGTGTGGGGGGCGGGCGGGTTCTCGGCCCGGCGGAACCTGGTCTTCGGGGTGACGGCGGGGCTCATGCTCGCGCCCTGGGTTGCCTTCAACCTGGTGACCACGGGTATGCCGTTGCCCGCCACGGCCTCCGCGAAGATCGAGGGGGGGCTCATCGGCTTTCTCGCAGGCGTTCGGGAGCCCCTGGCGACGGCGCTCCTGGGGCGGCCCTGGCGCTTCCTCGCCGAGTGGGTCCGCTGGCTCGTGTCGGTGAATGTCCTGCTCCCGCTGTTCTTGCTTCCCGGGCTCTGGGTCCTCTGGCGGCGCCACGGGCGCACGGCGGCGCTCCCTGCCCTCGTCCTCCTGCTTCACCCCGTCGGCATGGCGCTCCTGGCCCCGTACCGCGGGCCGGCGTTCCAGGAAGGCCGCTACTCGATCCACCTCCTGCCGCTGGCCGTCGGCGTCGCCGTGTCCGGGGTCACGCTCCTGCGCGGCCGGTTCCTCGCTCCGGCGCGCGCCGCCGTGGCGATCCTGCTGGTCGGCGCCTCGCTCTGGGCGCTCTGGCCGGCGGCCTCGCGCTACGGCTGGGCCGTCCAGAACATCAATGCCATGCAGGTGGAGATCGGCCGCTGGGTCGCCGACCACACCCCGCGCGGGGCACGCCTCGGGCTCAACGACGTGGGCGCCATCGCCTTCATCTCCCGGCGCGAGGTCGTCGATGTCATGGGACTCGTGACGCCCGCCATCATCCCCTACCGCCGGGAGGGCGAGAGCGGGGTGCTGCGCTACCTGGCGCGCGCCTGTCCCGACTACCTCGTCATCTTCCCCGCCTGGTTCCCGCGGATCTCCGCCATGACGGCGGACTTCGCTCCGCTCCACCGGGTGAGGCTCGAGCACAACACGGTGGCCGGAGCCGACGAGATGGTGGTCTACGGGACGCCCTGGAACCGCTGGGACGCGGCTCCCCGCCCGTGCGGGAGGCTGGCGGGCGAGCCGGCATGAGGGTATGATCGGCGTGCACGTGCCGCCGGATGCAGGGGGTGCCGGGTGACCCGTCGAGCTCTTCTCACGTTGACGCTCACGCTCGTCCTGTGCACCACCGGTGCGCCGCCTGCTGGCGCCCAGCTCTACCGCTGGACCAATGAGCACGGCGAGGTGCACTTCACCCAGGGGCTCGAGAGCGTGCCCGAGCGCCACCGGCCCGGGGCCAAGTTCCTGGGCTACCCGGAGTCGCCGCCGCCGCCCCGGGCCGAGCCGCCATCGCCCCTGGCGCCGGCCGCCCGCCGCACTACGCGTATCCCGTTCGTGCCTGGCAGCCCGGTGCTGGTGGACGTCCGCATCAACGGTGGCCGCAGCGTCCGGCTCATCCTGGACACCGGGGCCTCGATGACGGTGATCAGGCCGCGCGCGCTGTGGGCGCTCGGGGTGGACATGACGGGGGCGCGGCCCGCCGAGGTCAGGGGCGTGACCGGCACCTCCAGAGCGCTCACGGTGCGGCTCGAGAGCGTCGAGGTGGGAATGGCCAAGGCCGGGCCGCTGTGGGTGCTGGCCCACGACGCCTCCATGCCGCAGGGTGACGGTCTCCTCGGCCGGGACTTCCTGGACCGCTTCACGGTCACGCTCGACAGGCAGGAGCGCGTCGTCATCCTGAGCGAGCGATAGCGACGCGGTATGATCACGGCGCCATGAGGCCGCCCATGCTCGCGGCGCTGGCCTGGCTCATCGTCCTCGCCGGCTTGGCGCCCGCCGCAGGGGCCCAGACGTACCGCTGGACCGACGAGCGCGGCCAGGCGCATTACGGCCAGGGGCTCGACAGCGTGCCCGAGCGATATCGCGCCGCCGCCCGCCGGCTCAGCCTGCCGGCGCTGCCGCCCGAGTCCAGCCCGGCCTCGCCCGCCGCGCCCGCCGGCGCCGCGCAGATCCGCTTCACCCCGGGGCAGCCGATCTGGGTGAGCGCGTGGATCAACAATGCGGGAAGCGCGCAGCTCATGCTCGACACGGGCGCCTCCGTGACGACCATCAGCCCGCGGGTGCTCGAGCAGCTCGGCGTCAGCAGCCGGAGCGCGCTCCGCGGCTCCATCAAGGGCGTGACGGGCGTCGCCGACGCCCTCTTCGTCCTGCTGGACAGCATCGAGGTCTCGGGGGCACGGGCAGGCCCGATCCGCGTGGTCTCCCACGACTCGGAGCTGGGGCAGGGCGACGGACTCCTCGGGCGAGACTTCCTCGACCGGTTCACGGTCAACATCGACAATGCGGCGGGGATCGTCACGCTGACGCCCCGGTAGCCTTCCAGCCGCCGGCGGGGGTTTCTTGACCCTAAACCCACACCGGTGTTACGTTTCAGCCTCTATGGACTACAAGAGCACGCTCAACCTGCCGAAGACCGCCTTCCCCATGAAGGCCAACCTGCCGAAGCTCGAGCCGGAGATGCTCGAGCGATGGGAGGCCGCCGACATCTATGGCCGGATCCGCCAGGCTTCCGCGCGGCGGCCCCTGTGGATACTCCACGACGGCCCGCCCTACGCCAACGGCCACATCCACATGGGCACGGCGCTCAACAAGATCCTGAAGGACTTCATCGTCAAGTCCCGCACCATGCTCGGGCAGAACGCGGTGTACGTCCCCGGCTGGGACTGCCACGGCCTGCCCATCGAGCACCAGGTGGACAAGGAGCTGGGGCTCGACACGGCCTCGCTGGACGTGCGCCGCGCCATGGATCCCGTGGAGAAGATCCGCCGTTGCCGCGAGTACGCCGCCAAGTTCATCGACATCCAGCGGGACGAGTTCCGCCGCCTGGGGGTGTTCGGCGACTGGAAGCATCCCTACATCACGATGGAGCCGGCCTACCAGGCCACCATCGTCCGCGAGTTCGGGCGCTTCGTGGGGCGCGGGATGGTCTACAAGGGGCTCAAGCCCGTGCACTGGTGCATGCACTGCAAGACGGCGCTGGCCCAGGCCGAGGTCGAGTACGAGGGCCAGACCACCCCGTCGGTATACGTCAAGTTCCCCGTGAAGGCGCCGAGCCCGGCCCTGGCGCGGGCGCTCGGGGGCCGGGCCGCGTCGCTCGTCATCTGGACCACGACGCCCTGGACGCTCCCGGCCAACCTCGCCATCGCCATCCACCCCGGCGAGACCTACACGGCCATCGAGGTGGACGGGGAGTGGCTCATCGTGGCGCAGGCCCTGGCCGAGCCCGTGGGCTGGCTCGACGGAGTCCGCGGCCGCGCCCAGGCCGCGCCCCTGTCACTCACCGGCGAGGCGCTCGAGGGCACGCTGGCCCGCCACCCGTGGATCGAGCGAGAGGTGCCCGTGATCCCCGCCGACTTCGTCGCCATGGATGCCGGCACGGGGCTCGTCCACATCGCCCCCGGCCACGGCGAGGAGGACTACGAGCTGGGGCGCAAGGCGGGCCTCCAGGTCTACAACCCCGTGGACGACGACGGGCGCTTCACGCCCGAAGTCGCGCATTTCGGCGGACTCACGGTGTGGGAGGCCAACCCCCGGATCATCGAGCACCTGCGGCGGGCGGGCGCACTCGTGGCGTCGGTCGAGTTCGAGCACACCTATCCGCACTGCTGGCGCTGCAAGAACCCCACCCTCTTCCTCGCCACGGAGCAGTGGTTCATCGCGCTCGACAAGACGGGGCTCCGCCAGAAGACGCTCGAGGCCATCCGGCGCGACGTCCGGTGGATTCCGCCCTGGGGCGAGGAGCGCATCTTCAACATGGTGGCCCACCGCCCCGAGTGGGTGATCTCCCGCCAGCGCGTCTGGGGCGTGCCGATCGTCGCCTTCTACTGCGAGCGGTGCGGCGGCCTCCTGCTGGAGGAGCGCCTCGTCGAGCACGTGGCGGCCATCATGAGAGCCGGCCGGGGCGCCGACGAGTGGCACGCGCGCGAGGCGGTGGATCTCTTGCCGGCGGGCACCGTCTGCGGCGCCTGCGGCGGGGCGGCCTTCCGCAAGGAGACGGACATCCTGGATGTGTGGTTCGACTCCGGCTGCAGCCACGCGGCGGTGCTCGAGACGCGGCCCGACCTGCGCTGGCCGGCCGACATGTATCTCGAGGGCTCGGACCAGCACCGGGGCTGGTTCCACTCCTCCCTCCTGGAGGCCGTCGGCACCCGCGACAGGCCGCCCTATCGCTCCGTCCTCACTCACGGCTTCGTGGTGGACGGCGAGGGCCGGAAGATGTCCAAGTCGCAGGGCAACTACGTGACGCCCGAGGAGCTGCTCCCGAAGTACGGGGCCGAGGTGCTCCGGCTCTGGGTCGCCGCCGAGGACTACACGGAGGATATCCGCCTCTCGGACGAGATCCTGACCCGGCTGGCGGAGGCCTACCGCCGGGTGCGCAACACCTGCCGCTTCCTGCTGGGGGCGCTGGCCGATTTCGACCCGGACCGCGACCGCATCTCCTATGCCCGGATGGACGAGCTGGACCGCTGGGCCCTGCTGAGGCTCGGCGAGCTCATCGCGCGGGTGCGCAAGGCGTACGACGCCTACGAGTTCCACGTGGTGTTCCATGCCGCCCACAACTTCTGCGCCGTGGAGCTCTCGGCGCTCTACCTCGACATCATCAAGGACCGTCTCTACGTCTCCGCCCCCGACGACCCGCGGCGCCGCGCGGCCCAGACCGTCTGCTTCGAGGTGCTGACGGCCCTGACCCGGCTGCTGGCGCCCATCCTCACCTTCACGGCGGACGAGGTCTGGTCGCATATCCCCGGCAGCGGCAAGCCCTCGAGCGTGCACCTGACGCTGTTTCCCGAGGAGCGGGGCGAGTGGCTCGACGAGCAGCTCGCCGCCGACTGGGACCGGCTGCTGGAGGTGCGCGGCGAGGTCTCCCGCGCCCTCGAGGGGGCGCGCAAGGCCGGCCGTATCGGCAAGGGCCTCGACGCCGTCGTGTACGTCGTCACCGCGCCGGAGGAGCAGTGGCTGCCGCTGCTGGAGAGCAAGGGCGAAGGGCTCCTCGCGGCGCTCTTCAACGTCTCCGGCGTCAAGGTCAAGCAGGGGCCGCCCGCCGGCGCCGGGCTCGCCCACGAGAGCCAGGACATCCCCGGGCTCCTGCTGACGGTGGTGGCGGCCCAGGGGCTCGGCTGGAGGAAGTGCGAGCGCTGCTGGATGTGGACGGGGCATGTCGGCGAGGACGCCGCCCACCCGACCCTCTGCGAGCGCTGCGCCCCCGTCGTCCGCTCGCTCATGACATGAAGCTCGTCTGCTGGCTCGCCGGGGTGATCCTGGTGCTCGACCAGCTCACCAAGGCGGTGGCCCTGTGGCGCCTGGCGCCCGGCGTGCCGGTGCCGGTGCTGGAGGGCCTCTTCTCCCTCACGCTCGTCATGAACCCGGGGCTGGCCTTCGGCATGCTGTCCAGCGCCCCCGACGGCTGGCGGTGGATCGCCGGGATGCTCTCGCTCGTCGCGCTCGCGATCCTCTCCGTGATCGCCGCCCGCCTCCTGCCCACGGGCGGCGTCTGGACGGCGCTGTCGCTCGGCCTCGTCTTCGGCGGCGCGGCCGGGAACCTCATCGACCGGGTCCGCTTCGGCGCCGTGGTGGACTTCCTGGACTTCTACTGGCGCGGCTACCACTGGCCGGCCTTCAACGTGGCGGACTCGGCCATCACGGTGGGCGTGGCCCTCCTCGCGCTCCGCATGATGCTCACGCCCACCGCCCCGTCCGACCGCGCGCCCCGCTGACGGGGTAGTCAAGTGTGTTGTTGCCGCTATGGTTGATCCGCCACGGACGGAAGGGGGCGGCCCGCATGACGTCTTCACGATCGCTCGGGCCGACCGCACCAACCGCGCCGCCCCGGAAGCCGCGGGGGCGCAGATGATACACCGCGGGGCCACGCGGGAGAACACGGCCCGCGGGGAGTGGCTGTCCTCGCGAACCTCGCAGGAACTCAGGGCCGCCAACCCCGACGTCAGCCGTGGCGCCTCGTGTTACATAGACCGATCTTCCCCTCGTAACGCAGTTCCAGTGATATCAGGTTAGCCGGCCCATCCGAAATCGGGGAGAGTGAGCGGATCATGGAGGAACGACCGAAGCCTCCCGGCCTCGTCTCTGACTGGACCACCTTGCGCGATGCCTACGAGGCGATGACGTGCGATTCCGGACACCGATGGGTATATCGAGGGCAACGAGACTCACAGTGGGGCCTTCGCTCAAGCCTTGAGCGCGCATTGACGCGCTTCCATCGTCCACTCGAGGATACGCCTTTCGTCGAACGTTGGCTGGTGGCTGAATTCAAGCGCCATGCCCATCGCTACAACACAGAGACACCCCACGACGATGACATCTTCCGCTGGCTGGCGCTGATGCAGCATCACGGTGCGCCAACTCGATTACTCGACTTCAGCTACTCGTTCTACGTCGCGGCCTTCTTCGCGGTCGAGCGCGCCGGCCTTGGCGATCGCTGCGCCATCTGGGCGATCGACCAAGCGTGGTGTTGGGATCGCGCGAAGCAGCGGCTGCCCGGTCATCTCATTGGAGCGATTGAGCTCGATCCGACAAGAGGCAAGACGCCCGCAATTCAGACCAAGGTGCTTGAGAATCAAGTATGCGCAGTGATGCCAGACAATCCCTTCTTTCTCGACGAGCGACTGGCGGTTCAGCAAGGCGTGTTCCTAGTTCCGCTTGACGTCACGAAGTCATTCATGCACAACCTCTTCGGCTCAGCGGATCGGCACGAAGCCCCTGGCTACGTTCACAAGTTCGAGATTTGCGTGACTGAGGCATTCTTGCTTGGCGCGCTGTCCGACCTGAAGCGCATGAACATATCCCGGGTCAGCCTTTTTCCGGGACTCGACGGTCTTGCTGGGAGTCTAGGAGTGCGAATTGCCACTGATACCGCGTAACGTTCGTCGGGCTACTCAGTCAAGGCCGTCTGACGACACGTTCGACCGGACCGCTGGCTCGCGTTCGCTCGCCGCGGCCGGTCAACGTGGGCGTTGGGCCGGCAAGGGCGGAGCTACAGGTGCTCAAGGAGGCGGTCATACTGGGCGTGCGTGCCGATCCAGAACCACGTGATCTCCTCATCCTCCAGAAGCCCGACGGCACGGTATCCGAGGGTCACGCGGACCGAGTAAATGGGGTCGCGGTCGTGAACCTTCTTGAAGTGGAGGCTTGGATGTCGGGCGTCCTCGCGGAACAGCCGATAGGCCTTCCGAGCGAGTCCCCTGATCTCAGGTGGCAGCTCGCCATACGCCGCCCAGAAGCGCGGCGTCGCGCGAGATCTCACAGCTTGTCGGGGTCGAGTTCCGTCGCTCGGCCGGCTGAGCGCTCAACCCGGGCCTCGGCGGCGAGCTTGCTCAGAGCGTCCTGTGAGCTCGCGAACTGGCGCGCCCAGTGTTCGTCGTCCCGGAGCTCGTCGAGCAGCCACTGGGCGATCCGGTCCTGTTCGTCGGCCGGGAGCGTTGCGAGTTTGGCGATGGCAGCGTCCAGCGCTCGGGTCATCAGACGCAGTATACAGTGCTCGGCGGCGCGGCCCAACCCCGCAGTGCACCGGCCCGGGGCTCGCGTTGCTCACCCCGGCCGCTGAGCGCCGGCGTTGGGCGCCGGGTCAAGTCAAGGGAGGCGTGATTGCGCTTCGAATGGAATCCCCGCAAGGCGGCGGAGAACCTTGTCGGACACGGCGTCTCGTTCGAAGAAGCGGCAACGGTGTTCCGCGACGCCCTGTCAGCAACCGGCGCAGACCCCGACCGTTCTTTCGACGAAGAACGGTTCGTCACCTTCGGCATCTCAACCGGGGCCGCCTTCTGGCCGTCGCTCACACCGACCGTGGCGATACAATCAGGATCATCAGTGCGCGCCCAGCGACACCAAGCGAAAGGAACATCTATGAAGAAAGCTAGCCGAAGGGTGGTTGAGGATCTGCGACCCGAGTACAAGCGCTCCGACTTTGGGACGCCGGCTCGCGGCAAGTACGTACAGCGGGTCATTGAAGCCACGAATGTGGTCGTCCTCGATCCGAGGTTGCCAAGGCGTTTCCAAATGATCGCGCCGTCAATAGGGCGCTCCGCGGACTGCTTCGTGATCGCAAGCCCTCCGCTCGCCCAACTCCCCGTTCAACCCGGCCGCGCTGCGAGCGGCGCGCCGGTTAACGGTGCGTTGGGCCGCATCGCCAGTTCGACCGGGTGCAGTCCGGGGAGGTCGGTGGATGCAGTCACCCGCCCTTGTGATACCGTTCGGGTATATGGCTGACCCAGCGCGCGGACTCGAATCGAGTGCCCTGAAGCTCTCGCGCCGGGACCGCGGCCGCCTCGTGCAACGCCTCCTCTCCAGCCTCGATCAGGAAGCAGATGCGGGTGCTGACCAACTGTGGCTTGAGGAGGCGGAGCGTCGCCTGGGCAGCTCAAGTCCGGAAAGGAGTGAAGGGGATCGCCCTGGTCCGCCTGCGGAGCGGGACGATCCGCCGGGCGGAAGTGCACCGGCATGAGGCGCCCGGCATCGGGAGGAAGGAGATGAAGCGCAAGCGCTATGTCGACAAGACCTCGTAAGCCACGTCGTCGTCCGACGGTCAGGTTCGTGGTGTGCGTAGAGAACTCCGAGTGTCCAGCGTCGTTGGAGTTGCACAAGATCTATTGCGTCCTCCCCGATCGGGACGCGGCACGGGAGGGCGACCTCCGGATCGTGGACGCGAGCGGTGGGGACTATCTCTACCCAGGGGAATGGATCGACGCTGTTGAAGTCCCGCGTCGGGCCAGAGCCTCACTCCTTCGCCGGCCGGCTCGGCTTCGACCCGCATAGCGCTGGTTCGAGCCACGGTCAGCCGCGCCACCGTGCAGGTGCTCAATCTCCGTCGTCATGTCGCGGTCAGTCACGGGAGGCCCGGCTGGCGAGCTCGCGAGGACGGCCGTTGAAGACCTGGGCCGACACGGTCGCCCATGCCGAGGCCGGGACGCGGCTCGACCGATGGCTGGCCGGGCGTCTCCCGGATCTCTCCCGCACGCGGCTCCGGGCGCTGATCGAGGGCGGCGAGGTGCGCGTGGGCGGGCATGCCGTCAAGGCGGCGCGCCGGCTCCGGGCGGGCGAGCGCGTGGAGGTCCTCATCCCTCCGCCGCCGCCCGAGAGCATGGCTCCGGAGGCGATCCCGCTCCGCATCGTCTTCGAGGACGAGGACGTGCTGGTGGTGGACAAGCCCGCGGGGATGGTGACGCATCCGGGGGCGGGGCAGCGCTCAGGCACGCTGGCGGCGGCGGCGCTGGCCCATGCCCCCGGCATCGCGGGGGTCGGGGGCCCCGGCCGGCCCGGGATCGTCCACCGGCTGGACAAGGGCACGTCCGGCCTGATCGTCCTGGCGAAGACGCAGCGCGCCTATGGCGCGCTCACCTCGCAGCTCGCGCGGCGCAGCGTCAGCCGCCGCTATCTCTGCCTGGTCCATGGCGCGGTGAGGTCGGCGAGCGGCGTGATCGATGCCCCGCTGGCGCGGGACCCGCGCTCGCGCACCCGCATGGCCGTGGCGCGGGTGGGCACGGGCAAGCGGGCCGTGACGCGCTACACGGTGCTCGAACGCTTTCCGGACGTCAGCTTCCTCGAGTGCCGGCTCGAGACGGGACGCACTCATCAGATCCGCGTGCACCTGGCCTCGCTGGGCCACCCGTTGCTGGGAGACGAGACCTACGGCCGGCGCCGGTCGGCCTCCGTCAGCGACCCCGAGCTGGCCCGGCTCATCCGGGAGCTCGACGGTGTGGCGCTCCACGCCGCGGGGCTGGCCTTCATTCATCCGGGCTCTGGCACCCCCGTGGAGCTCGTGTCTCCTTTGCCCGACAGAATGGAGCGCCTGCTGTGTCGCTTGCGCGACAGGGCGCCATGATCAACATGGCCGGGGCATGTTGACCGCGGGCGAGACGGTCGCATCAGCAACCGTTTCCCCAGCGGCCGGTGACCGTCGCGCCCCCTGGCACGCCGCGTGCTAGAATCGAGTTGCCATGCCAGAGTTGACCGCGGTGATCCTCGCGGCCGGCGAGGCCAAGCGGATGCGATCGAGCCTCCCAAAGGTGCTGCACCCGCTCTGTGGCCGCCCCCTGATCTCCTATCCCGTGGCGGTGTGCCGGGCTCTGGGGGCGCGGGTGGTGGTCGTCGTGGGACGCGCCGCCGCCGAGGTGCGGGCCGCGGTCGGTGAGGCCGGCGACCTGACCTTCGTCGAGCAGAAGGACCGGCTCGGCACGGGGCACGCCGTGCTCCAGACGGCCGACGCCTGCGGGGGCGGCGAGGGGACGCTCCTCGTGATCCCCGCCGACCAGCCGCTGCTCGGCGAGCCGACGCTGCGTCGCCTCGTGGAGCAGCATCGTGCCACCGGCGCCGCCGCCACCCTGCTCACGGCGGAGCTGGAGGATCCCACCGGCTACGGCCGGGTGATCCGCGAGGGCGGCCGGCCCATCGCCATCGTCGAGCACCGCGACGCGACGCCCGCGGACCGCGCCATCCGCGAGATCGGCACCGCCGTGTACTGCTTCGAGGCGCCCGCCTTCTGGCCAGCGCTCGCGCAGGTGACGCCGCAGAACGACCAGGGCGAGTACTACCTCACCGACGTGATCGGGATCCTCCACCGCCAGGGCCGACGCATCGAGGCGGTGGTCGCGCCGGATGCGGTCGAATGCCTCGGCATCAACGACCGGAAGCAGCTCGCCGAGGTCGCGGCCATCCTTCGCCGACGCATCCTCGAGCGGCTCATGGCCGAGGGCGTCACCGTGCTGGACCCGGCCTCGACCTTCGTGGACGACGGCGTGCGGATCGGGGCCGACAGCGTGCTCTATCCCGGCGTCATCCTCGAGGGACAGACCGTCATCGGGCGCGACTGCGTGGTGGGGCCGGGCTGCCACGTGGTGTCGAGCCGGCTGGGCGATGGCGTCGCCCTCAAGCCCTACTGCGTGCTCACCGAGGCGCGCGTGGAGGACGGCGCTCAGCTCGGCCCCTTCTGCCACCTGCGCCCGCTCTCGCACGTGGGGCCCACGGCGAAGATCGGCAACTTCGTGGAGCTCAAGAAGTCGCGCATCGGCCGCGGGGCCAAGGTGCCGCACCTCTCGTACGTGGGAGACGCCACCGTGGGCGAGGGAGCCAATGTCGGCGCGGGCACGATCACCTGCAACTACGACGGCGTGAAGAAGCACGAGACGGTGATCGGCGACCGGGCCTTCATCGGCACCAACTCGAGCCTCGTGGCCCCGGTGACCATCGGCGAGGGCGCCTACGTGGCGGCGGGTTCGGTCATCACCAAGAACGTGCCGCCCGACGCGCTCGCCGTGGCGCGCGGCCGGCAGGAGCTGCGCGAGGGGTGGGCGGCCCGCCGCCGGGCGGCGCGCCCCCGCGAGACGCAGCCGCCCGAGGGCTAGCACGATGCTCCACACCCCCCAGGCCGCGGCCTGCTAGCGATGTGCGGGATTGTCGGCTACATCGGTGACAAGAGCGCCGTCGAGATCATCCTCGACGGGCTCAAGCGCCTGGAGTACCGCGGCTACGACTCGGCGGGGGTGGCCGTGCTCGGCCCCGACGGGCTCCAGGTGCGTCGGGCGGCCGGTCGGATCAAGGTCCTGGAAGGGCTCCTCCGCGAGCAGCCGGTGAAGGGGACCGCCGGCGTGGGACACACCCGCTGGGCCACGCACGGGCGCCCCACGGACGACAATGCCCACCCCCACACCGACGGTTCGGGCACTCTCGTGGTCGTGCACAACGGGATCATCGAGAACTACCTCCCCATCAAGGAGCGGCTCCAGCGGGAGGGCCACCAATTCCGCTCGGAGACCGACACCGAGGTCATCGCGCACCTCATCGAGCGCCATCTCCAGGACACCCCGAAGCTGGAGGAGGCGGTGCGGCGGGCGCTGGGGGAGCTGCGCGGCTCGTACGCCATCGCGGTCCTCTCGCGCCACGCGCCGGATCGGCTCGTGGCCGCCAAGCACGGCGCGGGCAGCGTGGTGGTGGGGCTGGGCGAGGGGGAGACCTTTCTCGCCTCCGACATCCCGGCCATCCTCATGCACACGCGCGACATGGTGATCCTGGAGGACGGCGATCTGGCCGTCGTCACGCGCCACGGCGTCGACCTGAGCCAGCTCGACGGGGCGCCCGTGGAGCGCGCGCCCACGCGCATCCTGTGGGACCCCATCCTGGCCGAGAAGGGCGGCTACCGCCACTTCATGCTGAAGGAGATCTACGAGCAGCCCCGGGCGGCGGCGGACACGCTGCGCGGGCGCGTGTCGCCCGAGAGCGGCAGCGTGGTGCTGCCCGACATCTCGCTTGACCCCGAGGTCCTCCACGACATCCAGCGCGTCGTGCTGCTCGCCTGCGGCACCTCCTATCACGCCGCCATCGTCGCCCGGTTCCTCGTCGAGCGGCTCGCGGGGATCGCGGCCGAGGTGGATGTCGCCTCCGAGTGGCGCTACCGCGACGCCGTGGTGGGCCCGGACACCCTGGTGGTGGCGCTGTCGCAGTCCGGCGAGACGGCCGATACGCTCGGTGCCGTGAAGGCCGCCCGCGCGCGGGGAGCGCCCATCGTCGGCATCACCAACGTGGTGGGCTCGGCGCTGGCGCGCGAGGCGACGGGCATCCTCTACACGCCCGCCGGGCCCGAGATCGGCGTGGCCTCCTCGAAGACCTTCACGGCCACCATGATGGCCGGCTACCTCCTGGCGCTCTGGCTCGGCCGCCGGCGCGGGGCGCTCCCGCCGGAGGAAGGGCGGAAGCATGTGCAGGCGCTCCTCGAGCTGCCGCGGCTCATGGAGAAGACGCTCGAGCTGGAGCCCCAGCTGGCCGGGCTCGCGCGGGACCTCTCGCACTACAAGAACTTCCTCTTCCTCGGGCGCGGGATCAACTTCCCCATCGCCCTCGAGGGCGCGCTCAAGCTCAAGGAGCTGTCGTACCTGCACGCCGAGGGGTATCCGGCGGGGGAGATGAAGCACGGGCCCATCGCGCTCATCGACGACGGGATGCCGGTGGTGGCGCTGGTGCCCCGCGACGGCACCTACGAGCGGATGATGGGCAACGTCGAGGAGGTGCGCGCGCGGGAGGGGCGCGTCATCGCGCTGGCCCACGAGGGGGACAAGGAGATCAAGGCCAAGGCCGACTGGGTGATTCCCGTGCCCGTGGCCAGCGACCTCCTCACGCCCATCCTCATGGCCATCCCGCTCCAGCTCCTCGCCTATCACGTCGCGGTGCGGCTCGGCCGCGACGTGGATCAGCCGCGCAACCTCGCCAAGTCCGTCACGGTCGAGTAGGCCGCCGCCGCGGCGGGGCCGGCCGTTCCCCTGTGGTATCGTAGGTGCCCATGCTCCGTCCGGACGCAAGCCGCGAGGCGATCCTCGGTCCCCTGAACCCGGTGCAGCGCGAAGCCGTGATGGCCACCCGGGGCCCGCTCCTCGTCCTGGCGGGCGCCGGCAGCGGCAAGACGCGCGTCATCGCCCACCGAATCGCCTATCTCCTCGGCGTCGAGGGGGTGCCGCCGCGCCACGTGCTGGCCGTCACGTTCACGAACAAGGCCGCCGAGGAGATGCGCCGGCGCGTCGAGGAGCTGGTCCTCCCCGCGGGGATCCGCCCGCCGCTCATCGCCACCTTCCACTCCACGTGCGTCCGGCTCCTGCGCGCCCACGCCTCGCGCGTGGGGCTCGCCCCATCCTTCGTGATCTACGACGAGGAGGACCGGCTCACGCTGGTGCGGGAGGCCATGCGCGAGCTCGGGGTGGACGAGCGCGAACTCACGCCGGCGGCCGCCGTGCACCGCATCAGCCACGCCAAGAACCAGATGCTCCCGGTGGAGGAGGTGGAGCGTGTCGCGCGGACGCCGCGCGAGGAGCGCCTCGCGTCGCTCTACCGGCTCTACGAGGGCCGGCTGCGCGGGATCGGCGCGGTGGACTTCGACGACCTGCTCCTCCTGGGCGTCCGCCTCTTCGAGACCGCGCCGGACACGCTCGCCTGGTACCGGGAGCTCTGGCAGCACGTGCTCGTGGACGAGTACCAGGACACGAACCGCGCCCAGTACCGGATGGTGCGGCTCCTGACCCAGGAGCACCGCAACCTCTGCGTCGTGGGGGACCCCGACCAGTCCGTCTACCGCTGGCGCGGCGCGGATCTGCGGAACATCCTCGACTTCGAGAAGGACTTCCCGGACTGCCGCGTGGTGGCCCTCGAGCAGAACTACCGCTCCACGAAACGCATCCTCCGCATGGCCTCGGCGGTCATCGAGCACAACACGGCGCGCAAGGACAAGGGGCTCTGGACGGAGAACGCGGAAGGGGAGGCGGCCACCGTCTACCGGGCCTGGGACGAGACCGAGGAGGCGGCCTTCGTGGCCCGCGCGATCCGCGACCTCCGCGGCCGGGGCGCGGAGTACCGCGACGTGGCGGTCTTCTACCGCACCAATGCCCAGTCGCGCGTGCTCGAGGACGCGCTCCGCCGCGCGAGCATCCCGCACCTGATCGTGGGCGGCGTGCGCTTCTACGAGCGGCGGGAGATCAAGGACGTGCTGGCCTACCTGCGCCTCGCCGTGAACCAGCGGGACGACGTCGCCTTCCGCCGGGCGGTGGCCGCGCCCTCCCGCGGCATCGGGCGGACGACGCTCGACCGTCTGGACGCGATGGCGCGCCGGAGCGGTATGGGCCTCCTGGCGGCCTGCGCCGAGCTGCCGCCGGAGATCGCGGCCAGGCCGCGGCAGGGGCTCCGGGACTTCGCGCGGCTCGCGGCCCGGCTCCAGGAGCGGCGGGCCGCGCTGCCCCTGCCGGCCTTCATCGACGAGGTGCTGGGCAGTACCGGCTACCGGGCGGCGCTCAAGGCCGAGGGCACGGCGGAGGCCGACGCCCGCCTCGAGAACCTGGAGGAGCTGATCGCGGCCTCCGAGGAGTTCATCGCCGCCCGCGCGGCCGAGCCGGCGGGCGACGGCGCCCTGGAGGCCTTCCTCGACTCCATCGCGCTCGTGGCTGACACCGACGAGATCTCGGACGACCCCACGGGGGTCACGCTCATGACGCTCCACTCGGCGAAGGGGCTCGAGTTCCCCGCCGTGTTCCTCACGGGCATGGAGGAGGGTGTCTTCCCGCACTCGCGCTCCATGAACGACCCGGACGAGCTCGAGGAGGAGCGGCGGCTCTGCTACGTGGGGCTCACCCGCGCCCGGGAGCGGCTCTTCCTCTCCTACGCGCTCCACCGGCGGCTGCATGGGTACGGGCTCGGCGAGCCGTCACGCTTCCTGCTGGAGATCCCGGAGGAGGCCGTGACGCTCCTCACCTCCCGGGCCGCCGAGCCGCGGATGCCAGCGCGCGCGACGGCCCTGGCGGCGCCGCCGGCCGAGCCCGACGAGGACCTGCCCTTCCGCGTGGGCGCCCGGCTCCGCCACGCGCGCTGGGGCGAGGGGCTCCTGGTGGGGATCGAGCGCGAGGGAGACGACGTGATCGCCACGGTGCACTTCGCCAGCGTCGGGCGCAAGCGCCTGTCCCTCCAGTACGCGCACCTCGAGGAGCTCGACTGATGCCGCGGGGCGGCCCCGCCGGCGCGCGAAGGGGCGAGCGTGAGTGAGCCGAAGATCTCGATCGAGCAGGTGGAGCACGTGGCGCGCCTGGCGCGACTCGAGCTCTCCGCCGCCGACAAGGAGCGGATGCGCCGCGAGCTGGACGCGATCCTCTCCTACATCGACACGCTGCAGGCGCTCCCCACCGAGGGCGTGGAGCCGACCTCCCATGCCGTCCCGCTCATCAACGTGATGCGGGAGGACGAGCCCGAGCCCTCCTTCCCGCAGGCGGACATGCTGGCCAACGCCCCCGAGCCGAGCGGCGAAGCCTTCCGCGTGCCCCGGATCATCGAGGAGTAGGCCATGCTCACCCGCCTCACCATCGAGGAGCTGGGGGCGCGCTTCCGGCGCGGCGAAGCGACCCCGAGCCAGGCGGCGGCGGCGTACCTCGAGCGCATCGCCGCCCTCGACGGGCGGGTGAAAGCCTATCTCACGGTGACGCGGGACACGGCCCTCGGCCAGGCGGCGGCGGCCGACGCGCGCCTCGCGGCCGGCCGGCCGCTGTCGCCGCTCGACGGCGTGCCCGTCGCGGTCAAGGACCTGCTCTGCACACGTGGCATCCGGACGACGTGCGGCTCCCGGATCCTCGAGACCTTCGTGCCGCCCTATGACGCCACGGTGGTGGCCCGCCTCCGCGCGGCGGGCGCCGTCCTCCTCGGCAAGCTGAACATGGACGAGTTCGCCATGGGCTCTTCGACGGAGCACTCGGCCTTCTTCCCGACGCGGAACCCCTGGGACCTGGGCCGGGTGCCTGGCGGCTCCTCCGGCGGCTCGGCGGCGGCGGCCGCAGGCGATCTCGCGGCGGCGACGCTCGGGTCGGACACCGGCGGCTCCATCCGGCAGCCAGCGGCCTTCTGCGGCGCCGTGGGGCTCAAGCCCACCTATGGGCGCGTGTCCCGCTACGGGCTCGTCGCCTTCGCCTCGTCGCTGGACCAGATCGGCCCCTTCGCGAAGACGGTGGCGGATGCGGCCCTCGTGCTCGGTGTCATCGCGGGCGCTGATCGCCGGGATTCGACCTCGGTGGACGTCCCCGTGCCCGACTACCGGGCGGCCCTGGCGGGCGGCGTCGAGGGGCTCAGGGTCGGCATCCCCGCCGAGTACTTCATCGAAGGACTCGATCCCGAGGTGGAGGCGGCCGTGCAGACGGCGATCGCGGTGCTGCGCGGCCTCGGGGCCAAAACGGAGGGCGTGTCGCTGCCGCACACCCGCTACGGGCTGCCGGCCTACTACCTCATCGCTCCTGCCGAGGCCTCGTCCAACCTGGCGCGCTACGATGGCGTGAAGTACGGCCTCCGCGCGCCCGGCGGGCGCCACCTCGTCGAGATGTACGGCCGGACGCGAGCGGCGGGTTTCGGGGCCGAGGTCAAGCGCCGGATCCTGCTCGGCGCCTACGCGCTGTCGGCGGGCTACTACGATGCCTACTACGGCAAGGCCCAGCGCGTGCGGACGCTGATCCGCCGGGACTTCCAGCAGGCCTTCGAGCGTGTGGACGTGCTTGCAGCGCCCACAACACCCGGCGTGGCCTTCAGGCTCGGCGAGAAGACGGACCCGCTGCAGATGTACCTGAACGACATCCTCACCATCCCCGTGAACCTGGCGGGGCTCCCCGGGGTCTCCGTGCCTGCGGGCTTCACGCAGGCGGGGCTCCCCATCGGGCTGCAGCTCATCGGGCGGCCCTACGACGAGGCCACGGTGCTGCGGGCCGCCCACGCCTACCAGCAGGCCACCGAGTGGCATCGCCGGAAGCCACCGCTGGACCCGGCGCCCCGATGAGCCCGTCAGGGCGAAGAGGCCGCACCGCCGCGTGAGCTCATCCACGTTCAGGCGAGATGGATAAGCTAGAGACCGTCATCGGGCTCGAGGTCCACGCCCAGCTCCTGACCCGGAGCAAGATGTTCTGCGGTTGCTCCACCGCCTTCGGCGCGGCACCCAACAGCCAGACCTGCCCCGTGTGCCAGGGCATGCCGGGCGTGCTGCCGGTGATCAACCGGAGCGCCGTGGAGCTCGGCATCAGGACGGCGCTGGCGCTGGGGTGTCGCATCAACGAGCACAACCGCTTCGCCCGCAAGCACTACTACTACCCCGACATGCCGAAGAACTACCAGATCAGCCAGTACGAGGAGCCGCTGGCGGAGCACGGCGTCCTGGCCATCGAGGTGGGCGGGACCCCGCGCGCCATCGGCATCCAGCGGGTCCACCTCGAGGAGGACGTGGGAAAGCTCGTCCACGAGGGCGCCCTCGAGACGGCCCCGTCGAGCACCGTGGACTTCAACCGGGCCGGCGTCCCGCTCATGGAGATCGTCTCCAAGCCAGAGCTCCGGAGCCCCGAGGAGGCCGCCGGCTACCTGCGAGCGCTCCGGACCATCCTCCTCTATCTGGGCGTCTGCGACGGGAACATGGAGGAGGGGTCACTCCGCTGTGACGCCAACATCTCGCTCCGGCCGCCGGGCAGCCAGGAGTACGGCGTCAAGGTGGAGATCAAGAACATGAACTCCTTCCGCAACGTGCAGCATGCTCTCGAGCACGAGGTGAGGCGCCAGGGGAACGCGCTCGGCGCGGGGGAGCAGGTCGTTCAGGAGACGCGGCTGTGGGATCCGGAGCGCGGCCGGACCGTGTCCATGCGCTCCAAGGAGTATGCCCACGACTACCGCTACTTCCCGGAACCCGACCTGCCGCCGCTCCGGGTCGCCGCCGCCTGGGTCGAGGCCATCCGCGCTGGCCTGCCGGAGCTGCCGGCCGCTCGGCGCCAGCGCTTCGCCGCGACCTACGGGCTGTCGGCGTACGACGCCGACCTGCTCACCCAGGGCCGGGCGCTGGCCGATTACTTCGAAGCCGCCGTCCAGGCGCAAGGCCGGCCCAAGGCCGTCGCCAACTGGGTGCTGAACGAGCTTCTGCGCGAGCTTCCCGCGGATGACGACCGTGCCGTGGCAGCCTGTCCGATTCCGCCCCAGAACCTGGCCGGGCTGCTCCGGCTGATCGACGACGGGGCGATCAGCGGCAAGATGGCCAAGGACGTCTTCGAAACGATGTTCCGCAGCGGCCAGGACGCCCCGTCCATCGTCGCGCGCGAGGGGCTGACCCAGGTTGCCGACGCCGGAGAGCTCTCCCGTGTCGTGGACCAGGTGCTGGCCGCCAACCCGAAGGTTGTCGAGGACTGGCGCTCGGGGAAGAAGGCCGCGCTGGGCTTCCTCGTGGGGCAGGTCATGAAGGCCACGCAGGGACGAGCCAACCCCGGGCTGGTCAACAGGCTGCTGGGGGAAAAACTTCCGACAGGTTAAAGGGTTAAGTAGAATGGTGGGAGCCCATGATCCGGCTCCACCATGTCGCGAAGCTCTACGAGGTCGGCCCGGCCACCCTGCCGGCCCTCACTGACGTTTCGTTCAGCGTGGGCAAGGGCGAGTTCGTCGTCCTGAGCGGTCCGAGCGGCGCCGGCAAGACCACCCTCCTCCGCCTTCTGTACCGGGACGAGCGTCCCTCCGAGGGCGACATCGAGGTGGCGGGATTCGACGTCGTGAACCTGCGCCGCGCCCAGGTTGCCCTCCTCCGTCGCTCCGTCGGCATCGTCTTCCAGGACGCAAAGCTCCTGGCTGGCCGGACGGTCCTCGAGAACGTGGCCTTCGTCCTGCGGGTGCTGGGCGCTCCCCGCGGGGAGATCACGCCGCGGGCCTTCCAGGCGCTCAAGGCGGTGGGGCTCTCGGCCCGCGCCCAGGCCTACCCCGCCCAGCTCTCGCAGGGGGAGGCGCAGCGCGCCTCGCTGGCCCGCGCGATCGTCAAGGTTCCGGCGCTGCTCCTCGCCGACGAGCCCACCGGCAACCTCGACGAGGAGATGGCCGCCGAGATCCTCGAACTGCTCAAGGACATCTGGACCCGCGGCACCACGGTCCTGCTGGCAACCCACCAGACCGGGCTGGCCGCAGGGCTCAAGCGCCGCACCCTCACCCTCCGCGACGGCCGCATCTCGAAGGACGAGGGTTGATCAGCCGGGCCCTGCGGGAGGCGGCGGCTGAAATGGCCCACGGTCAACATGCCGCCAGGCAGGGTTGATGCTCGCCTTCCTCGTGGGCGAGGCGATGCGCGACCTCCGGAGGGCCGGCCGGGTGGGGCTGTCGGCCGTGCTGCTCATCACGCTCTCGCTGGCGGCGCTGGGCGGCTTCTGGCTGGTCTCCCTCAACCTCGAGCGTGCCGTCACCCAGTGGCGCGAGCGGCTCCGGGTCGTCGCCTACCTTCGCGAGGAGCCCCGGTCCGAGGCCGTGGCGGAGCTGCTTCGCAAGGTCCAGGCCCTGCCGGGCGTCCAGCACGTCCGCTACGTCTCGCGCAACGAGGCGCTCGATTCACTCAAGCGCACCCTCGGGGCCCAGTCGAGCGTGGTGGACCAGCTCCCGCGCAATCCGCTTCCCGCATCTGTGGAGGTGACCCCGGATGAAGTCACGGCGACCCCCGACGGCACCCGCGCGCTGGTCCAGCAGCTCGTCGCCCTGCCGGAGGTGGAGGAGGTGCAGGGCGGCGCCGAGTGGGTGGAGAGCCTGGCCCAGTGGCGCCGGCTCTTCCAGCTGACGGGGCTCGGCGTGGGCGCGGTGCTGGCCCTGGCGGCGATCCTCACCGTGACCACGGCGACGACGCTCGTCCTGTATGTCCGGCGGGACGAGATGGAGATCATGCGTCTGGTGGGCGCCACGGAGCGTGTGATCCGCCTCCCGCTCCTGCTGCAGGGGATGGCGCAGGGGCTCATGGGGGCGGTGATCGCGCTGGGGGTCCTCGAGTCCGGCTATGTGCTGCTGGCACCCCGGCTGGAGCCGCTCCTCAAGCTGACCCTGGGGCTGTCCCGCGCGGTATTCCTCTCGGCCCCCGAGATGCTCCTCCTGCTGGGCGGCGGCGCCGTGCTGGGCGCGCTCGGCGGGGTGCTGGCCAAGGGGCGCTCTTTCGCATGAGGCGCGGAGCGCTGGCGGCGCTGCTGATCCTGCTGGCGCTTGCCGGGGCCGCGTGGGCCCAGCCGAGGAAGGATGCCTCCGAGATCGGGGACAGGGAGCGCACCCTCCAGCAGAAGCAGCGCCAGCTCCGCGAGGAGCGCGCGAAGGCCGCCGCGGCCCGCAAGCGCGAGGCCTCGCTCCTCACCCAGCTCGAGGAGACGGAGAAGCGCCTGGCGGCGAAGCGCCGCCAGGTCGCCCTGCTCGACGCCCGGATCAGGCGGGCCCAGTCCGACATCGCGACGCTCCAGGCGGAGATCGGGAGGCTCGAGATGCAGCGTGGTGGGCAGGAGGAGGCGCTGGCCCGCCGCCTCCGCGCGATGTACAAGCTGGAGGTCCAGGGGGGGGTGCTGCCGCTGGTCCTCTCGGGTGCCGACCCCGTGGCCCAGGCCGTGCGCCTGCGCCATCTCACCACCCTGGCCGCGGTGGACGCCCGGATGATTCGAGAGTATCGTGTAACTTCTGAGGGGCTGGAGGAGAGCCGGGTCCGCATGGAGGCGCGGCGCAAGGAGCTGGCGGGGCTCCGGGCCGAGGTCGACAGCGAACGGGCCGAGGCGGACCGGGAGGCCGGGAAGCGCCGGGGACTTCTCGCCAGGGTCAAGGACGAGCGGGCCTACCACGATCGGATGGTGGTCGAGCTGTCGGAGGCCACGCGCCGGCTGGAGGCCTTCATCCGGGGCCTCCAGGCCAGGCAGCGGCGCGCGGCCCGGGTGCCGGAGCGCGGGCGTTCCGTGCCCGGGGACATGGGGCCCGGCGTCGGGCTGGGCGCGCTGCGCGGAAGGCTCGTGTGGCCGGCCGACGGGAGGGTGGTCGGCGAGTTCGGCGCGCAGGTTCACCCGCGGTTCGGGACGAAAACGTTCCGGAACGGCATCGACATCGAGGTGGCCGAGGGAACGAACATCGCCGTCGTCTACCCCGGGCATGTCGTGTACACGGGGTGGTTTCGCGGGTACGGGAACCTGATCATCGTGGATCACGGCAACGACTACTACACGCTCTACGCCCACGCCGCCGACATCCGGGTGGCCGAGGGCGATGACGTCAAGCAGGGACAGATCATCGGCACGGTGGGGGACACGGGCTCGCTCCAGGGGCCGCGCCTGTACTTCGAGGTGCGGCACCAGGGCAAACCGCAGGACCCCGCGCAGTGGCTGAGGCCCCGGGGCTGACCCGGCGCGGCCGCAGAGGAGGACGGGGGACATGGGTTCGATTCGGCACGTCAAGAAGGTCGCGATGGTTTCGGCGCTGCTCTTCGTGCTCACGCTGTCGGTGGGCGGCGGCGTGGCGAGCAAGGGGACCGACCAGGCGGCGACCTACGAGAACCTCCGGCTCTTCACCGAGGTCCTGTCCATCGTCCAGAGCCAGTACGTGGACGAGGTGGCGGCCAAGGACATCATCTACAGCGCCATCAAGGGCACGCTGCGCGGCCTCGATCCACACTCCTCGTTCCTCGACCCGGAGATGTACCGCGAGATGCAGGTGGAGACCAGCGGCAGCTTCGGGGGTCTCGGCATCGAGATCACGCTGCGCGATGACGTCCTGACCGTCGTGGCGCCCATCGATGGCACGCCGGCCCACCGGGTCGGGCTACAGCCCGGGGACCGCATCGTGAAGATCGAGGGCATCACGACCAAGGACATGCAGCTGATCGACGCGGTCAAGCGGATGCGCGGCAAGCCGGGCAGCAAGATCGTCATCAGCATCATGCGCGAGGGCTTCACCGAGCCCAGGGACTTCGAGATCACCCGGGAGCAGATCCACGTGCAGTCCGTGCGCGCCGTGCCCCTCGAGCCCGGCATCGAGTACATCCGCCTGCGCCAGTTCCAGGAGCAGACGTCCCACGACATGGAGGCGGCGCTCGAGAAGTTCACGAAGAACGGCAAGATCCAGGGGCTCGTGCTCGACCTGCGTAACAACCCCGGGGGCCTGCTCACCTCGGCCGTGGAGGTGTCGGAGAAGTTCATCGAGGCGGGCAAGATGGTCGTCTACACCGAGGGGCGCGTGCGCAACCAGAACATGCGGTTCAACGCCAACGCCAAGCGCGTGTATCTGGACTTCCCCATCGTCGTGCTGGTGAACCAGGGCAGCGCCTCCGCCTCCGAGATCGTGGCCGGGGCGCTGCAGGACCACGGGCGGGCCGTGGTCCTGGGTACGCAGACCTTCGGCAAGGGATCCGTGCAGACGATCATCCCGCTATCCGACGGTTCCGGCCTCCGGCTCACCACGGCCAAGTACTTCACCCCGAAGGGGCGCTCGATCCACGGCAAGGGTGTCGCGCCCGACATCCTCGTGGAGATGCCGAAGGTCACGGCGGCCGCGCCCCCCGCGACAGATCCCGCGGCCAAGCCCACGAGCCCGCACGTCGAGACGAAGCCCCAGGAGGACCTCAAGAAGGATCCGCAGCTGCAGCGGGCCCTGGACCTGCTCAAAGCCATGCGCATCCTCGACCGGACGCGTCCGGCTCCCGCGGGGACGCAGGCTCAGGTCCGCTAGAGAGCGGGGTGGGGCGGGATGTCGGCCGGGGTCTGGAAGGCTCTGGCCGGCCTCATCGGCGCCCTCCTGGTCGCCGTGCTCGCGCTGGATCAGTGGCAGGCGCGTCAGGGGGAGACGAGCCTCCTGGGGTTTTCCCTCCTCGCCCCCGCCCCGGCTGGGTCCTCCCAGGGGGGCGTCTCCCCGACCGAGCCACGGCCGATGCAGCGTCCGCAACCGCCAGCCCCGCCTCCGGATGGCGGGCTCTCGCGGCTGGCCGTCATCGTGGACAACCTGGGGAGCCGGCGCGACGTCTTCGATCTCCTGAAGGATGTCGGGCGGCCTGTCTCGGTGGCGGTGCTGCCGGAGTTGCCGCTGTCCAAGTGGATCGCCGGGGAGGCGGCCCGGGCCGGCATGGAGGTCCTGCTGGACCTTCCGATGGAGCCGTACCGCTACCCAGAGATGGATCCGGGGCCGGGCGCGCTCATGCTGGCCATGGCCCCGGAGGCGACGGCGCGGTTGCTGGTGAAGCACCTGGCAGCCCTGCCGGCGGCGGTGGGCGTCACCAACCACATGGGTTCCCGCATGACCGAGGACCGCGCCCGGATGCGGGCTGTCCTCGAGCAGTTCCGGGCCCGACGGCTCCTGTTCGTCGACGCCGTCACGAGCAACCTGTCGGTCGCCTACGATGAGGCCCGAGGCCTGGGCCTGCGCGCCGGACGTCGCCAGGTGCTCATCGACGCCGGAGGGGGCGAGGAGGCGCTCCGGGCCCGCTGGGAGGAGGCCGGGCGACTGGCAGCCGGACGGGGCGAGGCCATCGTCCTGGCCCACGGCCATCCGCTCACGATCCGGCTCCTGAAGGAGTACGTTCCTCGCTGGGAGGCCGCACGGGTGAGGATGGTGCCCGTGTCCCACGTGGTGCGGTAGGGGCTCCGATGCTCGTCCTGGGCATCGAGACATCGTGCGACGAGACAGCGGCGGCCGTGCTGGACGGGGGGCGCAAGATCCTGGGCAGCGTGGTCGCCTCCCAGGACGCGGTGCACGGGCCCTATGGCGGGGTCGTCCCCGAGCTCGCCTCGCGCCGGCACCTGGAAGTCGTCCTGCCGGTGATCACGCAGGCCCTGGCCCAGGCCGGCGTCGGGCTCCCCGATCTCCACGGCATCGCAGTCACCCAGGGCCCGGGGCTGGTGGGTTCTCTCCTGATCGGTTGCTCCGTGGCCAAGGCCATCGCCTACTGCCACAAGCTCCCTCTCGTGGGGGTCAACCACCTCGAGGGGCACATCTACGCCGCCTACCTGGAGGAGCCGGCGCCCGCCCCGCCCTTCCTCGCCCTGGTCGTCTCGGGCGGCCACACGGCGGTCTACCTCGCCCGCGGGGGCGGGGATTACGAGCGCATCGGTCAGACCCGCGACGATGCCGCGGGTGAGGCCTTCGACAAGGTGGCCAAGCTGCTCGGCCTGGGCTACCCTGGCGGGCCCGCCATCGAGCGCGTCGCCCGCGCCGGGGATGCCGGGGCCATCCGGTTTCCGACAGCGCAGATGAGCGACGGGGCGCCGGACTTCTCGTTCAGCGGGCTCAAGACAGCCGTGTCCCTTCACGTCAAGCGCCACGCTCCGCTGGGCCCGCGGCAGGTGGCCGACGTGGCTGCCTCCTTCCAGGCCACGGTAGTGAGGATGCTGGTGCGCAAGACCGTCAGGGCGGCCCAGCGCGCGCACCTGCGGCGCCTCGTGCTCACGGGCGGCGTGGCCGCAAACGGGGCGCTCCGCGAGGGACTCGAGGCGGAGTGCCGCCAGCGCGGCTGGCAGCTCCACGTGCCCTCGCGCGCTCTCTGCACCGACAATGCGGCCATGATCGCCGCCGCGGGCCATGACCGTCTCGTGGCCGGCGAACGGGCGCCTCTCACGCTCAACGCCATCCCCGACCTGGCGCTGGCATGAGCGAGCGCCGTCCATGAGCGTGCGGCTCGACTACGAGGCCCTCCTGGCGGGCCTGCCGGATGCCGTCGTGGGCGTCGACGAGGGGCTGCGGATCGTCCTCTGGAATCCGGCCGCCGAGGCGTTGCTCGGCCGCTCGGCCCGGCGGGCGACGGGGCGCATGCTGAAGGACCTCTTTCCCCCGGACACCTCCCTGGTCCGCCATCTCACCGACACCCTCGCCACGGGCGAGAGCCGCTCGGAGGCGCAGGCGGTGGTGGAGGGGGTCGACGGCCGGCCTCTGCACGTGAGCGTCATGACGGCCCCCCTGGCCGCGCGCGGCGGTGCCGTCGCCGCGGCAGTCGCCGTGATCCGGGACATCACGCGCCTGCGCCAGTTGGAGGCCGAGGTGCGCCGCGGCGAGACGCTGGCGACGGTGGGGCGGATGGCGGTGGGGCTCGCCCACGAGATCCGGAACCCGCTCACCGCCATCCGCGGGGCCGTGCAGCTCATGAAGCGCGAGCTCGGTGACGACCCGCGCTTCCGCGAGTACACCGAGGTCCTGCTCAACGAGGTCACCCGGGTCAACCGCATCATCGAGATGCTGCTGGACCTGGGCCGCCCGGTGACGCTGCGGCTGGCGCCGCTGAACCTCCACCAGCTCCTGGAGCGGGTCGCGCTGCTCTCGCAGGAGATGGCCGCGCAGCAGGGCGTACAGATCATCAGGCGCTATGACCCGAGCCTGCCTGCCATCCTCGTCGACGAGGACCGGATGCTGCAGGTCTTCCACAACCTCGTGCGCAACGCGCTGGAGGCAATGCCCGCGGGGGGGCGGCTCACCCTGATCACCCGGCTCAGCCTGAACCCGCTCTTCTCCAAGGTGGACCTGGGGCATGGCCCCCGGAGCCTGGCGGAAGTGCAGGTCGTGGACGAGGGCCAGGGGATTCCCGAGGCGACGCGAGCCCAGCTCTTCACGCCCTTCTTCACCACCCGGGAGCGGGGGCTGGGGCTGGGGCTCGCCCTGTGCCACCGCATTCTCGAGGAGCACAAGGGCACCATCCAGGTGGAGAGCGAGCCCGGGCGCGGGACGACGGTGTCGTGCTTCCTCCCGGTGGCGCGATGATGTCCCATCTCAGAGATCCGAAGCCAAGGCGCCGGCCGGGGCAGGGGGCCCTCCCCGCGGAACACGCTGAGTCGCCACCCGCGACTCCGTCTCGCAGCGACCCACGAGATCGAGGTCTTCGGCTCCGGGATCGCGCAGAAGCCACGGTTCCGCGGGGAGGGCCCCCTGCCCCACCCGGCGCCGCGTGTCGATGAACTCCTGGGACGGGAGACTAGATGGCTGACGGACGGATCCTGATCGCCGACGACGAGGATGGCCTCCGCTGGGTCCTCGAGAAGGGCTTCCGGAGCGCCGGCTACCAGGTCACCGCGGCCGGGGACGGCACGGCAGCGCTCCGGGAGGCCGAGGCCCAGCCCTTCGACCTGGTGCTTCTGGACGTGCGGATGCCGGGGATGGACGGGCTCACTCTGCTGGGGCGCTTACGGGCGCTGCGGCCGGACCTGCAGGTGGTCGTCATGACGGCCCACGGGACCATGGAGACGGCCATCCAGGCCATGCAGCGGGGCGCCTACGATTACCTCGCCAAGCCGTTTGACCTGGACGAGGCGCTCCTGGTGGCCGAGCGGGCGCTGTCGGCCCGGCGGCTCACCCAGGAGGTGGCCGCTCTCCGGACGGGGCTCAAGGAGGTGTGGGAATTCGGCGCGCTGGTGGGGCGCCACCCGACCATGCAGGAGGTGTACAAGACCATCGGTCGCGTGGCTGGCAGCGACGTGAGCGTGCTCCTCCGGGGCGAGTCAGGGACAGGCAAGGAGGTGGTGGCCCGCGCGCTCCACCACTACAGCCGGAGGGCCGGCCGTCCGTTCGTCGGCATCTCGGCCGCCGCCATCCCGCTGACGCTGCTGGAGTCCGAGCTGTTCGGCCACGAGAAGGGTGCCTTCACCGACGCCCGGGAACGCCGGCTGGGCAAGCTCGAGCTGGCCCATGGCGGTTCGGTCTTCTTCGACGAGATCGGCGACATGCCGCTCGAGCTCCAGGTGAAGCTGCTCCGGGCGCTCCAGGAGCGCGCCTTCGAGCGAGTGGGCGGCCACGAGCTGATCCGCATGGACGTCCGGGTGCTGGCGGCCACCCACCGGGACCTCGAGGCCCTGATGGCGGGCGGACGCTTCCGCGAGGATCTCTTCTACCGGCTCAACGTGGTGACGCTCCAGCTTCCGGCGCTCCGCGAGCGGCGCGGCGACATCCCGCTGCTCGTCGACCACTTCCTGGCGAAATACGCCGACTCGCTCGGCGAGCGGGTGATCGCCCCCGAGGCGATGGACCGGCTCGTGGGCCACGACTGGCCGGGCAATGTCCGCGAGCTGGAGAACGTCATCCAGCGCGCCATGGTGATGGCGACGCCGGGCGTGATCCTGCCCGAGCACCTGCCCATCGGTCCCGTGTCGGCGGCGGCTGGCGTCGCCACCGACGCGAGCCTGGAGGAGGTGATCGAGCGGAAGATGCACGAGTGCGTGCGTGGGCTGCGCGGCCGGGCCTCTGCCAACCTGCACGCCCTCATGGTGGGGCTCGTGGAGAAGCCGCTGCTGCGAGCGGTGATGCGGGAGGCGGCGGGCAACCAGGTTCGCGCCGCCCAGCTACTCGGCATCAACCGCAACACGCTCCGGAAGAAGCTCAGGGAGCACGGCATGGCCCCGGGCGAAATAGA
Organism: Candidatus Rokuibacteriota bacterium; assembly: GCA_016188005.1. NCBI lineage: Bacteria > Candidatus Rokuibacteriota > Candidatus Rokuibacteriota bacterium. Next base: position 79,137 of record JACPIQ010000004.1, read on the forward strand.
TTCTTGACAACTCCGACCGAGAATTGCATAATGCTTGCAAAACATCATGTTCGGAGGGGTCACATGGCGAGCGCAGCACATCGAACCCTGGACTGTCGTGACACGCTCTGCCCCGGGCCCGTGGTCGAGGTCTCCAGGGCCATGAGGATCCTGGGCGTCAACGAGGTCCTGGAGGTGCTGGCCACCGATCCGGGCTTCGTCCCCGACATCCAGGCCTTCAGCAAGCGCACCGGGCATGCGCTCCTGGCGGTGGAGAGCCTGGACGGCGGTTTCCGGGCGCTCATCCGGCGAGTGCAGTAGGGGGCTACGGGCGGGGCACGTACACCTCGCCGCCGGTCTTCCTGAACTCCTTGGCCTTCTCGCTGAGCCCCTGCGCCAGCGCTGCTGCCTCGTCGAGCCCCTGCTTCTCCGCGTACTCCCGCACGTCCTGGGTGATCTTCATCGAGCAGAAGTGCGGGCCGCACATCGAGCAGAAGTGGGCGAGCTTCGCCCCCTCGGCCGGGAGCGTCTCGTCGTGGAAGGCCCGTGCCGTCTCCGGGTCCAGGGCCAGCTTGAACTGGTCCTCCCACCGGAACTCGAACCGGGCGCGCGAGAGCGCGTCGTCCCGCTCGCGCGCCCGGGGATGGCCCTTGGCCAGGTCGGCTGCGTGCGCCGCGATCTTGTAGGCGATGACGCCGTCCTTGACATCCTGCTTGTCCGGCAGCCCCAGGTGCTCCTTGGGCGTCACGTAGCAGAGCATGGCCGTGCCGAGCCAGCCGATCATGGCGGCGCCGATGGCCGAGGTGATGTGGTCGTAGCCGGGGGCGATATCGGTGGTGAGGGGCCCCAGGGTGTAGAACGGCGCCTCCTGGCAGACGGCGAGCTGGCGGTCCATGTTCTCCTTGATGAGGTGCATGGGCACATGCCCCGGCCCCTCGATCATGACCTGGCAGTCATGCTCCCACGCAACTCGCGTGAGCTCGCCGAGCGTGTCCAGCTCGGCGAACTGGGCCTCGTCGTTGGCGTCAGCCTGGCACCCCGGCCGGCGGCCGTCGCCCAGCGAGAATGCCACGTCGTAGGCCGCCAGGAGCTCGCACATCTCCCTGAAGTGGGTGTAAAGGAAGCTCTCCCGGTGATGCGCCAGGCACCACTTGGCCATGATGGAGCCGCCGCGGGAGACGATGCCCGTGATCCGCCGGGCCGTCAGCGGGACGTAGCGCAGCAGGACGCCCGCGTGGATGGTGAAGTAGTCCACCCCTTGCTCGGCCTGCTCGATGAGGGTGTCCCGGTAGACCTCCCAGGTCAGGTCCTCCGCCCTACCGCGCACCTTCTCCAGGGCCTGATAGATGGGCACAGTGCCTATCGGCGCCGGCGAGTTGCGGATAATCCACTCCCTGGTAGTGTGGATGTTCTTGCCCGTGGAGAGGTCCATAACTGTGTCCGCGCCCCAGCGGGTGGCCCAGACCAGCTTCTCCACCTCTTCATCGATGGAGGAGGCCACCGCGGAGTTGCCGATGTTGGCGTTTATCTTCAC